>JADFJZ010000226.1 GCA_022565195.1 Planctomycetota bacterium
TACTAAATCATAAGCTCCCGATACACTTATGGCTGCTCTGAAATTGTCACTGACATCTTCTAAGCCGTCTGTATTTTTGAAATTTCCTTTTCCCAGAGTCGCAGCTAATGAAGCCATATGCCCACCGGCAGATTGCCCGATCACAAACACCTCATTCTTGTTGATGTGATATTTATTTGAATTGTTATTAATCCAGCGTATAGCGCATAGCACATCTTGATAACATGCAGGTGCAGGACTGCAAGTTACTAACCGGTAATCAATGCACATACTAAAGAACCCCATTTCTGCCCACCGCTTAATATCGATCGCACCATTATCGTGCCTTGTTCCCCGTATCCAACGGCCACCATGTATTGAGAGGATAGCTGGGAAAGAGCTTCCTGATTCAGGCTAGGCTATATCTGCCACCAATGCTGCACCATTTACATTACCGTAAATCAGGTCTGATTGAGTATTTATGACATTTCCTTTAAGTTAACAGTTGATTGAACAGAACTCCGTTGCGCATGGGTCGTGGGCCATGCTCAGCGGAATTTTGCATAGCGGGGATATCGCCACGTTAACCGAAAAAGTAAACGACGTACCGATCATTCCGCCGGGCCGGGGACCGCCCCCAGCTTGCCGCGATCATCCCACGGGGCTGGCCGAAAATCAACCGGATCAAGCGGATTCCGCCTGCTCGGGGCTGGGGCGCTTGGGTTACTGAAGCTGTGCGCGCAGGGCGGAGAGCCAGGCGAAGGCCAGTAGGCTGATGGCGAGGGAGCCGAACGCAAGTTGCATCCGGGCGTTGAGGCGCAGGCGGTTTGCCAGTGTGCCGTAGACCGCGCCCAGCAATAACCCTGAAAAGAAACCCGTCAAATGAGCGATGACGTCCGTGCCCTCGCCGCCGCTGCCGGTCAAGCCCAGCAGGGCTACGCCGCCGGCGAGCGGGGCGAGGCGGCGGGTCCAGCGGTGTTCGGTGTTTTGGCTGCGCCGCCACGTGTAGGCGGACAGTAGGCCCAGGGCGGCGAAGAGGGCTGTGGAAGCGCCCACCGCGCTGTGCGTCGGCGGTTGGACCCAGGCGTTCAGCGCGTTGCCGCAGGCGCCGGCGATGAGAATGCTGAACCATGCGAATCCCGACCCGAGCAACTGGCCTACAAACACGCCGAACAAAATGCCGAAGGCGAGATTGGCTACCAAGTGAGAGCCGTCCGTGTGGAGGGTGAGCGCGGTCACGGTCCGCCACCACTCGCCCTGGCAAACCAGCCCAGCCTGCATCCGTCCGGCGGCCAGCCAATCGCATCCAAACGCGTACCGCCGCGCGAGCATGGCGACCGCCAACAACAATACACAATAGACCAGCACCCCGCTCCAACCGTTGGCTTTTATGGACGGCGGCGGCGCGGGAGTCTGCCATTCCTGATTCTCTCGCTCGTGCGCCTCGAGTTCCGCCAGCGCCCGCGCCTCGTCCCGCGTCTGGACGATGAGGGCGTATGCGCCCGCCGTCCGCTCGAGCCGGTAGTCGATCCCCGTCGCATCGAGAACCAGAGTCCGCTCCCGGCACTGGGCGTGGCTGGCCGAACGATAGATCGTTACTTCGGTTTGAGGTGGTTCTTCCACGTTCTGCTCACAAGCAAGTGTTAATTTGGGCCACTCCCACTCTGGATTCTCGCTTACCCCTGAGCCGTGGCCTTCAGGCCACGGACCGTTGTCGAGGTGACCTGCGTGCGGTCGTGCTCAGAAGTTCCGCAGCCTGAAGGCTGCGGCTCAAGGAAGTAGAAGGTCGCGCCGGGAGCGTTTGTGAGAAAACAGACACGTATCGCATTTGTCAGTTTGGGTTGTGCCAAGAACCTGGTCGATTCCGAGAAGATGCTCGGCGAACTGGCCCAGAACGGCTGCGCCATCACCACCGATCCGGACGACGCCGATGCCATCGTGATCAATACGTGCGGCTTCCTGGAGGCTTCGCGGGCCGAGGCCCACGATGCGATTGCCGAGGCAGTCACGCACAAGAAGACCGGTCGCTGCCGAAAAGTAGTCGTGACGGGCTGTCTCGCCCAGCGCGACGGCGAACGGCTTCTCGCGGACGTGCCGGGGATCGACGCCCTGGTCGGCGTCAACAATCGCGGCGACGTGGTGCGGGCGGTCCTCGGCCAGGCCGATCCGAAACAGGCTGATCTGTACCTCGGCGATTATTACTGGCGGCAGGACGACGACACTGCCCGCCTGCGCCTGACGCCGCCGCACTATGCCTACCTGCGGATCAGCGAAGGGTGCGATCAAAAATGCACGTTCTGCACCATCCCTTCGATCCGAGGCCCGATGCACTGCAAGTCGGTCGAGCAGATCGTCGCCGAAGCCAACGAGTTGGCTAATGACGGCGCTGTCGAGATCAATCTCATCGGACAGGACACCACCAGCTACGGTCGAGACATCGAATATGAGCTCGGACTGGCCGGTTTGCTGCGGGCGCTCAACGGCATCGAAGCCCTGCGCTGGATTCGATTGCTCTATGTCTATCCCACCGATCTAACCGACGAGATCCTCTGGACCATCGCCGACTGCGAAAGGATCGTCAACTATATTGACATTCCATTGCAGCACATCAACGACCGTATGTTGAAAGCCATGCACCGTCGCATCGGCAAGCGAGAGACAGTCGCCTTGCTCGAGCGCATTCGCCGGTTGATTCCGGGCGTCGCAGTCCGCACCACACTGATTGCCGGTTTCCCCGGCGAGACGGACGCGGAGTTCGAGGAGTTGCTCGAATTCGTGGAAGACTCTCAGTTCGATGCCCTCGGCGTGTTCCCTTACTCGAATGAGCCCGACACTCCCTCCGGGCGAATGACGGATCAAGTGCCCGACGAACTCAAGCAGGAGCGGGCGGATGAATTGATGGCGGTTCAGCAGGAAGTCGCTTTCGAGCTGGCCCTGCAGCGCGTGGGGCGGGAGTTTGAAGTATTGATCGAAGGCGCGCCGCGCGACGGCGCTCAGCCGGCTCGCCACGCCGGGCAGGCGCCGGAAGTGGACAGCCTGACCTATGTCACAGGCCGGCGATACGAACCCGGCGAGTTCGTCGAAGTCCGATGCACCGCAGCCCGCGAATACGATTTGATCGCCCAACCCACCGGCGTTATCCTGCCGGTCATATCGTAGCCGTTTCCGATTCGAACCGGCGGCAGCATAGGCCGTCCTGCGCTGCCCGCGAACCGAATCTCTGCAATCGTCGCCCATGAATCTGCCGAACCAAATCACCATCGCCCGCCTGATCCTCGCCGTGCTGTTTTTCATCCTCATTAGCCGGTTCGATATTCGGGATCCGGACCCCAGAATCCTCGATATTTGCCTGATTCTCTTCATCGTCGCGTGCCTGACGGACTGGCTGGACGGCTACCTCGCCCGCCGGACCAATCAAGTGACCGCGCTGGGCCGAGTGCTCGATCCCTTCGTGGACAAAGTATTGGTCTGCGGAGCGTTCGTGTTCTTCGCCGGAGCGGGCTTTGTCGATTCCGCCGGGCGCAACGTGACCGCGGTGGCGCCGTGGATGGTCGTGGTGATCGTGGGGCGCGAGCTTCTGGTCACGGGCTTGCGCGGCTTCTCCGAAGCACAAGGCCGGCCCTTCGCCGCCGACGTCCTCGGCAAGATCAAGACCATCACTCAGATGATCACCGCCAGCGTGATCATGCTCTGCGTCGCACATGCCGCCCCCGGAGAGACGCGCAGCCTGCTGGCCGGCGCCGGTGGAGTGCTGCTGTGGCTCACGATTGTGATCACCAGTTGTTCCGGATTGAACTACCTTTATAAGGCCCGCAAGATGCTCCTGGGTCGTTTATGACTGAGCCGTCGGGACATTGCGGATGAGCTATCTCCACGCCATCGCGCTGGGCATCATTCAGGGCCTGACCGAGTTCCTGCCGATCAGCAGCAGCGGCCATTTGGCCGTCGTGCAGGAGTGGCTCGGCTACCAGCCGGAGTCGCCGAAGATGATGGCGTTTGATGTCGTCAGTCATCTGGGCACGCTTGCAGCCGCAGCCGTCGTTTTTCGCCGACCGCTGGTGAAACTGCTGGCCAGCCGTCGCCATGCGGTCCGCATCCTGGGATTGTGTGTGGCGCCCACGGTGATCACGGCCGCGATCGGCCTGAGCTGCAATTCGTATTTCAAAGCACTCTTCGGCCAATCCCGGTTGATCGGCGGCGCGTTCATTGTCACGGGCGTCGTGCTGTTCGTGGCGTCCCGCGCGCCGAGGCCTCGGCAGGGATGGAAGCAATTCACGATTCTGGCCGCGAGCCTCGTGGGGCTCGCTCAGGCCTTGGCGATTGTGCCGGGCCTCTCGCGCAGCGGCCTGACCATTT
>JADFJZ010000227.1 GCA_022565195.1 Planctomycetota bacterium
TGGGGAGCCGCGATGATTCATTCCACATTCTGCATTCCACATTCCGCATTCTGCATTCTGCATTCTGCTCAGGCGGTCTGGAATTCCTTCCAGAGGTCTGAAACGATTTCATTGACACGCACGCAAAAATTGTCGTTGAGCACCAATACTTCGCCGCGAGCGACGAGCCGATCATTGACGTACACGTCAACGGGATCGCCCGCCAGCTTGTCGAGTTCAACGACGGAACCTTCGCCAAGCCTGAGGACGTCCTCAATGAGCATGCGGCTGCGCCCAAGCTCGATCTTCACTTGCAGGCCGACATCTTTGAGCAATTCGATCGACTTGAACGGTTCGTCCGCCTCCGAACCGGCATCCAAATCCGGCAGGCTCATGGGCTCCGCTCCGGGCGGAGGAGGAGTGGGCTCGGCAAGCACAGTGGCCGGCCCTTCCTCGGCAATGGCTGCCGCCATCTCGGCTGCTGCCTCGTCGAACGGACGACCCGCGGAATCCAATTGTTCGCTGGCCGCAACATCCGGAGGGGAATCCGTCGGCGACGATTCGTCCGTGCTCGGCGGAGAATCCGCGCTACTCGCCTCGGAGCCGGCCAGCTGATCCATTTCGTTGAGGAGGGCGTCGATGTCATCCTGGCCGACAGTACCACCGCCGGCATCGGGTCCGGCCTCTGCCGGTGCAGCCGAGGCCGCTTCATCCGCGGCATTGGCATCTTCAACCATCGGACCACCCTCGCTTGCGGCGCTCCCATCCGATTCCGGCGCAGGGGCATTCGTTTCCGGCTCGGTGGATTCATCTCCGCCGCCGCTCACTTCCGCGAGCGCGGCATCGATATCCTCCTGGCTGAGGGGTTGATCATCCGACATCGGTTAACAGCCCTTCCATGGCTACTGGGGGGCGCCCTCCCTGGCGCTTGTCCGATAATCTATTTAATCGGCTCGTGACTTCTTAAACTCCGGGAAGAGTATGGCTTTGATGTGCGACTCGTCGCCCAGAATCTGCCCGAGTTCGTGTTTGAACTGTCGCCGCAATGTCTCTAAACCCGGCTCGTCCAAGTACTTAGGATCCGAGCTGCGGATCACCTTGCTGAAACGATCGTCGATGGCGTTCTGGCGGGATTCGATCATATCTTTGATTCTCGATGAATCCTTGGTATCGATCTCGGCGTAGACGCTCAACTGATAGACGAATACGCGCCCGCCATTGCTGTTAAAGGCCATGAGATCCGTCACGCGAACTTCGGTGGAAGCCATCTTCCCGTCGGCATCGGATCCCTCAGCGGTCCCGTCGCCCGCCCGAAGCGTATCCGGACCGCCCCCCATGAACTTGACGGCGACGAAGATGCCGACGCCCTCCAGCAACATCAGCCCTCCCACCACCGCCGCCGTCAGCAGGTTGCGATTCCGATTCGTGAATGGAACGGCCTTTTCTTCGCTTTGTTCGTCTTTCCGTTGCTCTTTCTTTGCAGCCATGATCGACTACCTTCCTTCTCTGAGATTCGTTCTCTCTTCAATCGAAAGCTTCTCACCCTCATAGTCCCAGATCAGCGTTTCCATGAGGACGACCTCGACACGCCGATTGCGGGCCAGACGGTCTTCCGTGTAAGCCTGCGAGACCAGAGGCTCGTGGTCGGCCGCACTGATGACACGCAACTGCTGCGGCGGCAGGCCCAGCTCGACCAGAACGTCGCGCACCTTTCGTGCCCGCGCAAACGCCAAATCGTCCTTGGTGGAGAATCGACTGGCGGGAGGCAGATCCTCCAGGGTCGTGTGTCCCACAATCTCGATCAGATTGGTTCGACCGCGAACCTCTTCCACAAATCGCCCAAGCAACGCCTTCCGCCTGGGCAGCAGTTGATCACTGAAACGCTCAAACTGCAGATCGCCCGCAAACACGTCCTCTCTCTTGCGCACACTTTCAACACGAGCCTCTCGACCGTCAACGCCCTTGTCCGGTGAACTGCCGATGTGCAGGATCTTGTCTGGAATCACCATTTCCTTCAGTCTGATAATGAGCGATGGCTCGGGCGGTTGTTCGGTCGGGAATCGGCCGATGCCGCCCTTGTATCCAAAAGCCAGCCGCAATGACTCCATCACCCGCTGGAACTTGTGATCCTGCTTGAGCTCGCTCATCGAGACCAGGATGATGAAAAACGTCAAGAGCAGGCTCATCATGTCGCCGTAGGTCACCACCCACGCTGGAGCGCCGTCTTCTGCCTTCTTGGGTTTGCGGGCCATCGTTCGCCATACCTCGTCCTAGGCGCCGTCCTCGGGCAAATCACGCATACTGGGAGGCACGTAAATCTTGAGCTTCTGTTCCACAATGCGCGGATTGTCGCCCGACTGAATGCTCATCACGCCTCTCATGGCGATGTTCATGAGCATGATTTCCTCCTGGCTGCGCAAGGCCAGCTTCTCACCCAGGGGCAGGAAGAGCATGTTGGAGGCCATGGAGCCATAGAGCGTCGTGAGCAGCGCGACCGCCATGCCGGGTCCGATCGCGTCTGGGTCATCCATGTTGGCCAGCATCAGCACCAGTCCGACCAGCGTACCGATCATCCCGAACGCCGGCGCGAATTTGCCCATGTTGTCCAGCAAGGCTTTGCCGTTGCTGTGACGATCCTCGACGGATTCCACTTCGCTGGCCATGATTTGCTCGATCAACTCCGGATCGGTCCCGTCCACCGCCATTTGAATGCCGCTGACCAGGAATTTGTTCTCATTGCCGCGGGTCATGTTTTCCAGCGACAAGATGCCGTCGCGACGGGCCACTTCCGCATACTTGACCAGTTCCTTGATCAGTCCGCCCGCGTCAGCCTTTCGCGCGAAGAACGCGTGCTTCATGACCTTGGTGATCGCCAGCACTTGCTTCAGCGGAAAGCTCATCAGGGCCACGCCGATCGTACCGCCGGCGACGATGGCCAGGCCCGCCGGGTCCATGAACATCTCAACGGTTCCCTTACTCAGCATGGCCCACAGAACCAAACTAAAGCCGAGGATCAAGCCGAGTATTGTCGCGATATCCATAGTGTTATCCGCACCGGCCCCAGTCGTTTCGCGGAGCGCGGCGAATCAGCGACCCCACGGGCACCCGCCCAGGCCGCATTGGACCACCCACCGATCCGCCGCAGGCGGACCGGCAATTCCAATACGACTCTCTGGATCGTACCTAAGACATATCGTACCAATCCGTTGGGCGGTTTCACTGTACGGCGAAGGCGCGCATCTGCCGCCCGTACTCCACTGCTTTTCGGACAATTTCCTCCATCGATTCCTTGACCATCATGCGATCGCCGTTGATCAGCGTGATCAATGTATCGGGCGTTGACTCCACTGTTTTGATCAACTCCGCGTTGAGCACCAGCGGCTGATCGTTTAATCGCGTCACAGAGATCATGTTATCGCTACCTGGCGATGAGCAGGAGTTCCTGCAGAAGTTCGTCCGCGGTCGTGATGACCCGGCTGTTGGCTGAAAAACCCGTGGAGGCGTTGATCAGACCGATAAACTCGCGGGCCAGATCCACGTTGCTCAACTCCAGCGACCCGGGCTTGATCCGGCCGGCGTTGCTTTCCTTCGGCGCGGTAATGTTCGCGTCGCCGGAATTGGCCGTCACCACGTAGTTGTTGTCCGTCACCAGCTTCAGCCCGTGCGGGTTGACGAACGTCGCCAGCGCCACTTGGCCCAGCACTTGCTGGTGGGCGTTGCTGAAGGAACCGACGATGAATCCTTCCTCATCCACCGCAAAATCCTGCAGCGTGCCTTCGGGCAGGCCGTCCTGGTCCAATTGGGTGAACGTCGAACTGCCCGAGCCGTCGCTCAGCCCGGTTGCAGCCGCGAAATCCACCGTAAATGCCAGCGGGCTGGCGGCTCCGCTGTTGGCGTGGTCGATCGAAAGATCGGTTCCGGTGACGCCGATGAACTGTCCGTTCGGGTCGAACGAAACCGTGCCCGTGCCCAGCACGTTCGACACGTCGCTGTCGTCCACGGATTCCGCGTAGAAGCGCCATATCGTGCCCGCGTCCGTCTTGGATTCCAAAGCCAGCCGCAAGCGCGCCGAAACCGGCCCGCCGAGTGAATCGAACACATCGAGCTGCATCGTCAAACCTTCCCCCGCGGCGGCGGAGGTCTGCGTGAAGGCGAACGGGATCGTGCCTTGAGTCGTGTTCACGATGTTGCCGGCTTCGATTTCGAGGGCATTGGACTCGCCGAAGTTGCCGGCGATCACCATTTGACCCGCGGCGTCAAGCGTCACACCGGCGTTCTCGCCCAGCGCGGGATCCGTGTGGATCGCCAGGGCGCCTTCCAGAAACGTCATGAAGTCCTGAACCGTCGTGCC
>JADFJZ010000228.1 GCA_022565195.1 Planctomycetota bacterium
GCCAGTAGGCCTCTTCGGAATTAAGGATGTGATCCTGTACGGCCCGCTCGAAGGCGTGCTCGCTGATGCGGCGGTCGTTGCTGGTCACGTTGATTCGCGAGCGGTTGAAATCGATTCCGAAGTCGCGGAGGAACGGCTGGCGCACGTGAAACGTGAGGCTGTTTCTGTAGGAGGGATTCAAGGTAGCGAAGGCGAACGCGCTGTCGAACTCATTGCGGTTCACGCCCCAGGTGACGGACGTGGTCATGCCGGTCGGCAAGAGTTTGCTGATGCCTGTATTAAATACGCGATTGGTTGAATCGGTAGCGGCGAGTGTTGTCGCCGTTGGCGAGTTGCTCTTTACGAATGTTGCGTTCGAAAAGAAGATCATGTCGAAGACGGCTTCGGCTTCGACGACGTTCGTTGCGGAGATCGCCGGATTGTAGCTCTGGACGCGGATGTTGTAGCTATTGGCCAGTGCGCGCTGAATGACCTCGGCCAACGACAGTTCGACTTTCTGCTCGCGTTCGATTTCGTCGAGGTAGGACAGGACCGTATTGAAAAACTTCAGATCATCTCTCTGTTTCGTGTCCGCTTCGGCGGTCAGCTCCTGTATCTTCCTGGCCACGAATTCGCGTACCGCGAGCGGGTCGGGTACTTCCACCTTGATCCTGTCGTACAAATCCGCCGGTGGGGCGTCCTGCGCGCCGACCGCTTGCACGGGCGTGGCCTGCGCGGCAGGCGACTGCGGCTCGGGATCCTGCTGCGGAGCCATCTTCTCTTGATAAGTGGCCATTGCGGCGGACGCTTCAGGGGCGACCGGATCGGCCTGGCAGACGAGACCCGCGAGAGACAACACACAGATTGGACCAAGCCAGAACATGCTCATGGAAAATGCCCGCCGATACATCACAACCTCAGAACGGGCATTCGGTCCGATCCGAGAATTATTCTTGACCGCGCTAATATCGACACAGGCCAGCATTATATGAAACGCGGGTGCCTTGGCAATCGCCAACTTTCCAAGGCCAGACGGGCATTCGAGCCGCAGTCTTCAGGCTGCGGACATACACGTTACGAAGATCCGTCCACCTGCGACATCTCAAGGTCCGGGCCCGGACAAACCCGGCCTGGTTGCTCGCACGAACGCAGGGCGCGTCATCGCGACTTTCGAAAGCACTTCTTGTGAAAGTACAAAGTGTGGGTATATTGGGCACCACCAATGGCAGAGACGGCTGTGAGACAACGCACGCGCTATTGCCCCGGCGAAGAGCATATCGCGATCTCTGACGCGATCTGTTTTGGTCGCCGAAGGGTCAATTACCCCCAATGCCCCGGCTGTCAATTCAATGACGACGAGAAGGCCGCCGGTGAACGGCAACGCGTTATCGCACACGGGCTGGTTGTGCAGGAACGCAGCGCACCGATGCTGGACGATGTTTTCAGGGCCTGTGATATTCGCGGTGTCTACCCCGAACCGTTGAACGAAGACCTCGCCTGGCGGATCGGCTTTGCGGCGGGCACTTTCCTGAAGTCCTCGTTGCGGGGGATGGATCGCAGCGATATCGAGATGAGCCGCGTGGTCATCGGCCGCGACCTGCGCAAGAGCAGCCGGCAGATAGCGGCCGCACTGATCGAAGGTGTGCGGGCCGGCGGGGTGCCCGTGATTGACATCGGGCTGATCGACACGCCGCAGCTCTATTTCGCGGTCAACCACCTCAAGTCCTGCGGCGGCATTCAAACGACCGCCAGTCGCAACTCGGCCGAGTATATCGATTTCAAGATCTGCGGCCGCGGCGGCAGGCCCATCGGAACCGACACGGGTCTGCACGACATCCGGGCGATCGCCACGAACACTTCACGGCACGACACTCGCCAGGAGGGTGAGTTGCAGCAAGTGGACCTTGCCGACGCCTACCGCCGTTTTGTGCTCGGTTTTCTGGACATGCCGAAGCACTTGAAAGTCGTGGTTGATGCCTCGAATGGTGTGGCCGGTCGCTGGTTGCCCATTATTTTTGGCGGCCTCGAGGCGCTGACCATCGACGCCCTGAACTTCGAGCCCGGCAGTGAGTCCGGTCCCGATCCCGATCCGTTCGTGCCGGCCGGTTTGCAGCGGATGCGCGACCGTGTTCTTGAAACGGGCGCGGACCTGGGCGTGTGCTTCGACGGTGACGCCGATCGCTGCATCCTGGTCGATGAGAAAGCGGAAATCATCGGTTGCGATTTGCTGACGGCTCTGCTGGCCGGTTACTTCCTCAAGAAGAAGCCGGGCGCGACGATTGTACACGACCTGCGCTCCTCGCGCATTGTATCGGAGACTGTTTTGCGCGCGGGAGGTACGCCGCAGCGCTCCCGCGTCGGCCCTGCCTTCATGAAGAAAATGGCCGTCGAACGACAGGCCGTTTTCGGCGGCGAACTCTCCGGACATTACTATTTTCAAGACAATGGGTACGGCGATTCGGGCCTGCTGGCCTTTGTTCACACGCTCAATGTGCTTTCGCAGTCGGATCGGCCAATCAGCAATTTGATCGCTCCGTATCGCAAATACGCCGCCAGCGGCGAGCGAAACTTCATCAACGAGGACAAAGACGCCACAATTGAGCAGCTCGGCCGGCTCTACGAAACCGCCAAGGTTGATTTTCTCGACGGCGTGACCGTGCAGCATCCGGAGTGGTGGTTCAACGTACGAAAATCAAGCACGGAGCCGTTGCTGCGACTGAATCTGGAGGCGAACACTCCCGAATTGCTCGATCAGAAACTGGCTGAGGTCGCGCAGCACCTCGGCGAAGCCGTTGCTCCCTGACCAAGAGTTTGGGCCACTAAGACACCAAGGCACGAAGGAAAGAAATGAAGAAATGAAGAAATGAAGAATGGAGAATGGAGAATGGAGAACAGGGAAGCGAAGGCGAAGTTGGGGATTGCTTGCTTGAAGTGGGGATCTGTTTCTCCTTTTTCCATTCTTCATTTTCCATTTTCCATCCTCCATTCTCCATTCCTGACTCTTGGTGTCTTTGTGGCAAGAACAACGTGAGAATTGCGGCCTGCCGGCCGAGGATCCGGATGAATGATGACCACTGTGACCACGGAATCCTACGTACACAAACATTTGGACTGCGGCATTGAATTTGCCGCACTGCCGCTGCCCAAGCGACACACGGTGTCGGTGCAGATCCGCTTCCTGGTCGGCTTCGCCAATGAGCCGGAGGATCGACTCGGGCTCAACCACCTCGTCGAACAGACCATCTCGAAGGGGACCACCGAGCGCACCGGCCGGGAATTGTCCGATGCGTTTGACGCCATAGGGGTCAACTGGTCCTCCTGGGCTGCGCGGGAATCGACCGGTTACCATTTCACCGCGCTGCCGGAGTTCGCGGAACGAGCGTTGGAACTGCACGCCGAGTTTCTGTGTTCGCCGACCTTTCCCAGTGACGCGATCGAAGTGGCGATTGAAAACCACATACAGGAAATCGAGGCCATCGACAGCGGCATCCTGCGCATTCCGCCCGACAGTCCCCAAGAGGGTGATACGGTCGTCGTGGGCCAGGTGCTTGGCCACCTGGTCGAAAGTGGTGAAGTGGCTCCGTTGGCATTGGAGGCAGCAGCAACCGTGACGGAGTTTGCTGCAACGACCCCGGTTTCAGCCACCCCCGTTATCCCCACCGAAAAAGCCGCACGGCCGAGACCCGATGCCGCCCCGAGTGGTAACGCGCAGCATGATTCGACGCGTATTGCCGTCACTCCGCGCGCGCGTCGAGCGGCACGGCAACTGGGAGTCGACTGGTCTACGATAACAGGCAGCGGCCAGGGCGGTCGCATTCGTGAACGAGACATTCGCCGGGAAGCATCGCGACGAGCAGTTGACGCGACTCCCACTGCAGGTAAGAGGATTCCCTTCACTGCAATCCGTCGCGCGGTCGCCCAACGAATGCTCGCCGGCGTACAACAAACAGCTCCCGTGACTTTGAACACAAAAGCGGACGCGACAAACCTGGTCAACTTGCGTGAGCAATTCAAAGCGGAGGCACAAGCGGCAAACAATTCCACCCGGACAAGTCAAGCAAATCCCTGCCCGACATACACCGACCTGATCGTCAAGCTGGCGGCAGTCGCCTTGGAACAGCATCCGCTGCTGGTCTCCCAGTGGCATCAGGAGGGGGTCTTCGTTCCAGACGAAATTAACATCGCGATTGCCGTCGACACCAAAGCAGGGCTGATGGCGCCGGTGATTCGCAACGTGCCGTCCAAGTCATTGCGGCAAGTTGCGGCCGAATCACAGAAACTTGTCGAATTGGCCCATGCCCACCGGCTGACAAAA
>JADFJZ010000229.1 GCA_022565195.1 Planctomycetota bacterium
CGGAAGCCACTCGGTGATCAAAGGACGATCCAACCACAGCGCATCCCAAATGTATGGGTAATAGTGCCAGCCGTAGGGGTTCACGACAACCAGCGCGGCCATGGCGTTCATTGTCGCGATGAGATGACCGACGGGCCGTTTGCGAAGTCCCTGCTCGGCGGTGTACAACACCATCACCACAAGCCCCACAACGAACCCGCCGTGGACATTGACCCACAGCACGTAAATAGCGAGCCAAGGCCCGATCCACAGGCGCATGCGCCAAACAGGCTTCAGGCGCCAGGCTACAGGCTCCAGCATCTGATCCTGAAGCCCGCAGCCCGAAGCCCGGAGCCCGACGAACCGGCGATCCTGTTCCAGGAAATACAATAGGCAGGCCAGCGCGAGCAACGTGAACATCTGCGCCCGAATGGTCGAGAATCCGATCAAGCTCAGCAGAATGCCGATGGGCATGAGTGGGCACAAGACCGCATAGCAGGCCCCCTTGAGCCGTGCGCAGCGCACGACGACGATTGCGATTCCCGCGCAGAGTAGGTACTTCAGCGCCAAGAGTCCCGCCGCGCCGCCCGTGGTGGACACGAAATAGAGGATGGCTCCGGCGCCCCACTCGTGGTGAACCGAGGGATAGACCGTGGGCGTGTAGGCGAACTGATCTGCCAGAGGCAGATAACCCAGCGCCAAGGCCTCGCGAAACAAGGCCATTTCGTGCCAAATGTCCGGATCGACGAAGGTATTCAGCGCGATACAGCAGAGAAACAGCCCAGCCAGAGCGGACAGCGCAGCAATGACGGTCTGCTTCTCATCATTGCGTTCGAGCGACTCATTTGCCATGCGATCCAACGGCCAAGAACCGGCCCGCGACACACCTTACCCCGGATACTTCACCGCAGAGCACGCAGAGGCCGCAGAGACGTAACAGAAAAAAACTTGGCGAAGCTGACACAAGGCGACGGGGGATACTTGCTGTCAAAGCAAACCGGCGCGTATTCGGCCGCAACTTCTTTGTCAACAACACTCTGCGCTCTCCGCGATCTCTGCGGTTAAGTATTCGGGCTAGACGTCCAGGTTGGTCGCGTTGATGGCGTTGGTCTCGATGAACTCTCGTCGCGCCTCGACATTGTCGCCCATCAAGATACTGAAAATGTGATCCGCCTCGCGGGCGTCCAGGTCGCACTGCTCGGCATCGTCGGCGTTGCTGGACACCACGACTTTGCGAAGTGTCCGCTTGCTGCGGTCCATGGTCGTTTCCCATAATTCATCCGCATTCATTTCACCCAGGCCTTTGAAGCGTTTGATGGAAACACCGCTCCGCCCAAGCTCGCGCACGGCCTCGGCCAGGCCCATGAGATTCGCCGCGGGCAGCGGCTCGCCGTCGCCATGCTTCAAATGAAACTTCGGAGCAGTCAACTCGCCGGTGACGAGTTCCTCTTGAACCAGGAAGAGATCCTCGACGGTGAAGCCTAGTCTCTGCAGGCTGCCCAGCGCCTCTTCGAGCACGCCGCACTCAGCCAATTCAGTGCGCACGATTCGATGTGCCGGTTCTTCAGAGTTTCCGTTCCGGCCTGTGCTGAAGGCGTGGATGCTGTCCGCCACGTCAACCGTGCCGAGCCGCGCTTCTTCATCCTGGCGAAATTTCTTGAACTCCGACTCGCTGTAAAAGAAGTATCGCTGCGCCTCGCGTTCGTCCGGCCTGTAGACGTGAGCCATAAGCACGGGCAACCCTTGCGAAGGGTCGCGATGCTTGGTCAATAACTCTTGAAAACCCAGGCCCCTGCGGCGGATGATCTTGGCCTGTTCCTGAATGGCGTCTACCAGCCCGATCAGTTCCCGAAGTTCCGCGCCCGCCATTGAGCGCCCGTCTGCAATCTGTAGCGTGGTGCCTTCCAGACCCCATTGGGCGAGCCTCTCGTTCATGGTCCGGTCGTTCAGCACATACTCCGCCTTCTTACCCTTCTTGAGCAAGTACAGCGGAGGCTGGGCAATGAAGACGTGGCCTTCCTCGATCAGCGGCCTCATGTGGCGAAACAGGAATGTCAAGAGCAGCGTGCGAATGTGGCTGCCGTCGACGTCCGCATCGGTCATGATGATGATCTTGCCGTAGCGACGCTTTTCAACGTCGAAATCTTCCTGCCCGATGCCGCAGCCGACTGCCCGGATAATGGTCCTGATTTCGTCGTGGGCCAGCATCTTGTCGATGCGCGCCTTCTCGACGTTCAGAATTTTGCCGCGCAAAGGAAGGATGGCCTGGGTTTGCGAATCGCGCCCCAGCTTGGCGCTGCCGCCCGCCGAATCACCCTCGACGAGATACAGCTCGCTGCTGTCTCGATCGCGCGTGCGACAATCCCACAGCTTGCCCGGCAGGCCGCCGGAGTGCATCGCCGACTTGCGCGCCAGGTCCCGGGCTTTGCGGGCCGCTTCGCGCGCCGACGCCGCCTGAATGCCCTTTTGCACGAGGCGCTTGGCGTCCGCCGGATGCTCCTCCAAGTAATTGGTCAACTGCTCATAGACCGCCTGCTCGACAAACGTGCCGATCTCCGGGTTGTTCAGGCGGTTCTTGGTCTGGCTTTGAAACTGCGGGTTGGCGAGCTTGACCGAGATGATCCCGGTGAGCCCCTCGCGGAAGTCGTCGCCGGTGACGCTCGTGCCGCCCTTGAGCAAGTTCGCTTTCTTCGCGTAGTTGTTCATCACTCGAGTGAGCGCTGTCTTGAGGCTCGAAAGGTGGACGCCGCCGTCGATCGTATTGATATTGTTGGCGAAGGCGAGCAGGTTCTCGGCGTAGCTGTCCGTCCAGCGCAGGGCCACGTCACAGACCAAATCGCCCTTCGGCTCCGTCGCGGACAAAAGAATGACGTTTTTATGGATGGCCTCGTTGCCGCTGCTGAGATACTCGACAAATTGCCGCAATCCATCTTCGAAACAAAACTCCTTCTCCTTGCCCTTCCGCTCATCGATGATGCGGATTTTCAGACCGTTGTTAAGATACGCTAACTCGCGCATGCGCGCCACAATGGTCTCGTACTTGAACTCGCACTCCGGGAAGATTTCCGGGTCGGGCATGAACTCGATCCGCGTGCCCCTTCGCGTGCTGCTGCCGATGACCTCCATGTCCGTGTCAATCTCACCCCGCGCGAAGCGCATGGCATACGTCTTGCCGTCGGTGTCAACTTCGACCTCCAACCATTCGGAGAGCGCATTGACGA
Organism: Planctomycetota bacterium; assembly: GCA_022565195.1. Next base: position 3,201 of record JADFJZ010000229.1, read on the forward strand.
CACTGACACCCACGCCGTGCAGGCCGCTGGCGGTTTTGTAGCTACTGTGGTCAAATTTGCCGCCGGCGTGCAGGACGGTCATCACCACCTCCAGCGCCGGCCTGCCGTCCAGATTGGGGTTTTCGTGCTTCATGGGCCCGACCGGGATCCCTCTGCCGTCGTCGCTGACCATGCAGCGCCCGTCCGCCCCCAGCTTGATGACCACGTTTTTGCAGAAACCCGCCATGGCTTCGTCGATCGCATTGTCCACGACCTCGTAAACCAAGTGGTGCAAACCTGAAGCCCCAGTGTCGCCAATATACATGGACGGCCGATGCCGCACCGCGGACAGGCCTTCCAATACTTGGATGCTCTCCGCGTCATAAAGGTCCTCAGCCTGCGGCGACGCCTCTGCCGGACTCCCCGAACTGGGATCGGTGATCTCCGCCTGAACATCGGTACCGGAATCCTGGCTTTCAGTCATGCTCGTCATTTCCTGTATTCTCTATGTAGACACCCGGAATCGTATGTCAAACACGCGGGCCTCGGGCAGCGTATTGGCAAGATGTGCGCGCAACGCAAACAAATACTGCCTCCCGAATGCGGCGACACATCCCGGGTCATCCAGGCCGATCATCAACGTGCTGCCTTGCAACGTGACTGATCGGCAATGGTTCCGAAACGACTCGTCCACCACTTCATCGACCGCGGCCCGCAGGCGGCCTGCCAATCCGCCGGCCGACCCGTCGCGACGCCAGGGATGATCACGCAGAATCTGCCCGATCGGCACAGCTTGTCGCCGCGGCTGTTTGGCTCGGCAAATCATCCGCAAGTTCTCGTCATCGCGCGCCACAGGGTCACTCCGCTGCCATCCGGTTCACCGACCTGGATCTCGGTGCTAGGACAAATTCACCGGCATGATTACGTACATGAAATCATCATTATCGCCCCGGAAGAGCCCCGGGCGGTTGGCGTCTTTCAGCGAAAGCCGCACTTCCTGATCATCGAACACCTTCAAGACGTCGACCAGGAAGTTGGGGTTGAAGCCGATCTCCAGGGGCTCGGCATCATAGGCCAACGGAAGTTGCACCGACGCCTGGCCCTGCTCCGGAGCC
>JADFJZ010000230.1 GCA_022565195.1 Planctomycetota bacterium
GCGTCCGTTGGCGCGTCATGGTTCTGGCAATGGAGCTTCTCTGGCAACTTTTCCATGATTCAGGATGCCACCCCAGGTGACCCCTACAGTGCGGGAGACATCGTGGACGGCCACGCCGTGCGTTGGTCCATCGACAAATCGAATATTCCCTGTCCGTAGTGGACTTGGATTGTAATCTGTAACCTTAGTTGCCCCTCGAGGCCTCAAGGCCTCGGGGGGCTTTTTTCTTGCGCGCGTGGTTCTGCGCGTTCGACTCACTTGGCGAAGAACGGGTTGGTCCTGCGTTCGATCTCGATCGTAGTATCCGGGCCGTGACCGGAGCACACGCGCGTGGAGCCCGGGAGCGTGAAGAGCTTTTCTCGGATGTTGGACAACAGGCGTGGCCCGTCGCTGTGCGGAAAATCGACCCTTCCGATGCTCCCGGCGAACAAAGCGTCACCCACGATGGCGGTCTGTGCTTGTGAGCAGTACAACGTCCTGCCGCCAGGAGAATGGCCCGAAGTGTCGAGCACCTGCCACTGTGTGCCCCCCAGCTCCAGCACTTGATCCGGAGCGAGGTCGCGCAATTCCGGTGCCCTGACGCGTAACTCCATGCCGGTCATCGTCGATAGATTCTGTGAGGGATCCTCGAGGTAGGACCACTCAGTTTTGGCCAAGTACACCGGCAACATTTCATGAACATTCAACACCTGTGACAAGCCGGCGATATGATCCGCATGAGCATGAGTCAAAATCACGGCTTCCGGTGACAAGTTGCTTTCAGCCAAATACTTGAGCAAGTTGTCCGTCGCCGGAGCAAAACCAGGGTCAACCACCCAGCAGCACGGCTCGCCCTGTGAAATGATCAGGCGGCTATTTTGCGCAAAGAATTCGTCGGCAAACGTGACAATCTCAATCTCTTGATCAGTCATACTTATCCACCATGGATTCTACAAAATGCAGGATCGAAACCTGGCTCGGATCACGCGAACGCGGCAACCATGACCTATGAGTAACTGATTTGTGGTATTCTCGACAATCGTGTAGCGCGATTGGCTCGACACAAGAGAATTCTCGCTCAGAAGCTCCCGGCACGCAGATGCCACTGAGTGTGCAATGAATGGAATATATCTCGGCTCGAAACAAGCGCCTTGACAAGTCGCCGGATATCGGCGACCATCACGTTAGTGCCATTAGAGTTACGTCAATAGCAAGGATGCTCGTGGCCTTGGATTCGTGTTATGAATTAGCCCATTCTAACCACTTCGAGGGCCTTTCAAAATGACCAAGAAGGAAATTGTTCGCGAAGTGTCCGCCACGTACGGGATCGACCAGGGTCTGGCCAAGCAAATCGTACAGTTCGTTTTGGATTCCATCGTCAGATCGCTGGAGCAGGAAGGGCGCATCGAGCTTCGCAACTTCGGAGTCTTCGAGGTCAAGCGTCGGGCAGCGCGCGTGGCCCGCAATCCGCGCACCAACGAGCCGCTGCGTGTGCCGCCCAAAAACGTCGTCTCTTTTCAGCCTGGGAAGCGTCTGGCGCGCCTGGCTGAAGCGATGTCTCCTTCGGCGAACACAGATAGCCAGTCCTAGACTAAGGCCGGCCCCGGTCCTGCGGTCGAGACGGATCCCACCCATCGGGGAAGCAGCAAATGCGCTGTTGACCCGCCGCGAATCGACCGATATCATAGTGGTACAAGGACTTTGAGCATCGAGTTCGCTGACTGGATCGAGTTGTACCGCTGGGGACGGATATGATGAAATTGCAAAAAGCGCTTCTTTTCTTCGTCGGTTTTTCTTGGGCAGCCGGGATGTTCGGCTGCGGTGCCAGTTACGGACATAGCTCTGCAGAGCGTGCCCACACTTACAAGACCATCACCAGCAAGGAATGGCGCATGGCCAAGGACGACTTCGACAACTTCATGCTGATGGACCGCCCTTCGCGCCTGACGCGCTGGCACTAGCCGGCCCGCTTCTCCCAACCCGTTTTGATGATCAGCGCCTTTGGCACCCGCCAAAGGTGTCTCTTGTTCCTGCCCTGCTCGGCAGCCCAGCCGCCCCGAAGGTCGTCCCGGCGGTCAGCGCTGCAGCTTCAAGCCATCGGTGTGCAGCAGTTTCTCACGGAGCGCCAGATGCTGTTTGCGCGGACCCTGGGCGCGAAACGTGAAAACGTAATCGTCACCTTGGCGGTAGCAATTACGCCGCAGGATCCGCAGCCCCGCTTCGGAGAAATAGGGTTCGAGGTTGGCGAAGCGAATCTGAGCGTCTCGGGTGGCGATGCGATGTTTGCGGATGGATCGCGATACTTCAATTCGCCCACCGATGCTGTGGAACAGCATCAACACGATCAGTGTCGCCAGTGTGCCGACCAGGGCAATGAGGAAATGTCCGAAGCCGCAGGCCATGCCCAGGGCGGCCACGATCCAAATGGTCGCGGCGGTGGTCAGGCCGTAGATCGACTTGGTGCTCCGCAGGATTGAGCCGGCCCCCAGGAAGCCGACGCCGGTCACGACTTGCGCGGCGATGCGCCCCTGGTCCACTGTCTTGCCGGCCACGAGCATGGAGATCATCGAGAAGATACACGCCCCGGCACTGATCAAGACCAGCGTTCGCAGGCCGGCCGGCTTATCGCGGAATTCCCGCTCGAGACCGACCACGGCACCGGCCACGACCGCGCCGCCGATGCGGTACACCATAACGTCAAAATCCACAATCAGCCTCCGAACTGCGACAGCGAGATACCCTGATCCGAATGTAATCTTGCCCTGCGGCGCGTGTCAAACGAATTCGCGGTTCGCCGCATCACGATTCGGCCCGCAGCCATCGGGCGATGAGTCGCGGGCCGAAGCCGTAGCCCGAGCCGGCGGGCGTGTAGGCCTGGTCGCCGTCGGCCGCCATCTTGCCGGCCATGTCCAGGTGACACCATTTGACCTTCTCGGGCACGAACCGTTTCAGGAACAGCGCCGCCGTGATGGCGCCGCCCCAGCGATTGCCGACGTTCTTGATGTCGGCGGTCTTGCTCTTGAGCTTGTCGTTGTATACGCTCCACAGCGGCATCCGCCAGAGCAACTCACCGGCATCATCGGCGTGTTTCAATAACTGCCGGGCTGTCTGATCATCGGTGCAGAACATGGCCGTCGCCTGATCGCCGAGCGCGATCACGGACGCCCCCGTCAGCGTGGCCATATCGATAATGTGCGAAGGCTTGAACTTCTTCGAGTAGGCCAGTGCGTCGGCCAACACCAGCCGGCCTTCCGCGTCGGTGTTATCGACCTCGACGCTGATCCCGGCGGTGCCGACGAACACGTCACCCGGCACCATGGCGGATCCGCTGATGCGATTGTCTGTCGAAGGCACCAGACAGACGACGTTCTTCTTGAGGCCCATCTCCGCGACGGCGAAGAAACTGGCCAGCGTGCCGATGGATCCGCCCTTGTCCATGTGCATGCCGCGCATGCCATCGCCGCCTTTGATGTTGTAGCCGCCGGTGTCGTAGGTCAGGCCTTTGCCGATCAGGCAGATCGGCGGATCGGCCTTCTTGCCGCCGTTGTATTGCAGGATGATGAAGCGGGGCGGCTCGGTGCTGCCCTGATTGACCGCCAGCAACAGCCCCATGCGCGCTGCCGCGATTTCCTTCTTGCCCCAGATCGTGCAGCGCACTTTGCGCAGGCCCTTGGCCGCGGCGCGGGCGTGGTTGGCCAGCTTGATTGCATTGAGGTGGCTCTGGGATTGATTGAGCAATTCCCGCCCCCAATTGGTCCACTTGGCCATGGTGAGTCCGTCATTGAAACGCCGGCGATCGACTTGGCGCAGACGGTCCAGGCCGATGATTAGCCTGGCTGGGAACTTCGGCAGATCGGCCGATGGCGTGCCTTTGCCGCGAAGGCGCGTGAACGCATAGCCGCCCAGCACCGCTCCCTCAGCCAGGGCTTCAGCCAGTGCTTCGCCGGCGACTTTCGTGCCGGCCAAGCTGGCGGCGGCAAAGACCACCGTCCCTTTGTCGGCCTTTTGCACCGCCCCGTTCCGCACCGCCCGACCCATGATGCAGCGGGCCTGCTCGGTCGTGAAGTCCTTCGTTTTGCCCGCCCCGATTAGCAGCGCGTAGTGGTTGCGCTTGGCCAGTGCGAGTGTCAGTGATTGGTTCGTCTTGCCCTCGAAGCCCCAGGTCCGGGCCGAACGCGGATCGAAGCCATATGTTTTCGCCGCCGCCGCCAACTTGCCTTCAAAAACCGGGATCAGCCAAGTGTTCGACTTTCTCCGAGCCTGGCGAAACGTATCGAGAAGGACCTTCATTCTGCAAACTCCTTACTTGGCTT
>JADFJZ010000231.1 GCA_022565195.1 Planctomycetota bacterium
TCCACAAGCGATCTGCATCGCCAATCCGGATCGCGTCACAGCCGGTTATTATGCCATCGAAGAGCATGATGTGGACGTCATTATTCTCGACGACGCGTTTCAGCATCGGCGTGTGGACCGCGATTTGAATGTTCTGCTGCTGGACTCTGCCTGTCCGTTCGGTTTCGGCCACATTCTGCCCAGAGGCCTGCTCCGCGAGCCGGTCCGCGGGCTGGGCCGCGCCCACATTATTGTCATGAGCCATATTTCCTCCGTCAGTCCAGAGCAACTCGCCGATTTGAAATCGCTCTGCGCCCGACATAACCCTGACGCAAGTATCTTCGGGTGTGAGCACAGGCCTACCGGCTTGCTCGATGCGGACGGGCACTCGGAGGAAATCTCACAACTGTCCGGCGCCGCCATTCTTGCTTTCGCCGGCATCGGCAATCCTGACGGGTTCGTACACACGCTCACGAACCTGGGCGCCAAGCCGAAGCGAATGATCCCGTTCGCCGACCATCATCACTACGATCTTGCGGACTGCCGGAGAATCACCGCTGCCGCCCGGAGCGTGGGTGCTGAGATTCTGGTGACCACCGAGAAGGACATGGTCAAGCTGCGGCGCCTGGAGCACGATTGGCCGGTGCCGCTGCGGTCGTTGCAGATAAAGATCGACTTTGCAGGCGGCGGCGGTAAGATGTTGCTCGCTTTGGTGGACGAACTCTTCGAGGAGCCCCCCGCAGATGACTCAGCGACCGTACGAGCCGATTGACCCCGGCGCTTTGAAGACTTACTCGATCACCCAGCGCCGGCACAAGGTGACGCTGGGTGCGTTTGCCGGGCTGCCTGTGCCCGGCGCGACCGCGTCGGACCTGCTGGATTCGATGCCGGATTTTCTGGCTGTCAAGAATCTGCGATCGGCGGTCGAGGCCATCGTCGGTGCTCACAGAGCGCAGCGCCCGGTCGTTTGGGCCATGGGTGCGCATGTCGTCAAGGTAGGTTGCTCGCCGATCGTGATCGATTTGATCAAGCGCGGCGTCATCACCGCAGTCGCTTTCAATGGCTCAACCGCCATCCACGACGTCGAAGTCGCCACGCAGGGCGCTACCAGTGAGGAAGTGGCCGAGACGATTCTCGACGGCACTTTCGGCATGGTGGAGGAAACACCGGCCATCTTCGCGGAGGCATGCAAGCTGGCCACCGCCGAGCGAACGGGCCTGGGCCAGGCCCTCGGCAAGCTCGTCAGCGGCCTGTCGGCCAACTATGTCGAGCACAGTATTCTGGCGGCTGCCTACCAGGCCGACATTCCTCTGACCGTACACGTGGCCATCGGCACCGACACGATCCACATGCATGCCGGCGCCAACGGCGCCCAAATAGGCCAGGCATCGTTGATCGATTTTCGCCTGATTTGCAGCGTCGTGAAGGACATGGCGCCGGGCGGAAGCGAACCGGCTGCCGGCGTGTGGTGCAACATTGGTTCGAGCGTGCTCTTGCCGGAAGTTTTTCTCAAGGCCGTCTCCGTGGCCCGCAACCTCGGGGCGAATCTCGATGAAATGCACACGCTCAACATGGACATGATCCGGCACTATCGCCCCGCGCAGAACGTCATCGGGCGACCCGTGCAGGCCGGCCACGGCCTGGAGATTATTGGCCACCACGAAATCATGTTGCCGATACTCCGGCAGGCGATATTGGAGAAGATGAGGCCATGATCAAGAAACAGGCGGCGGTCTTTCTGGATCGTGACAAGACGCTGATCGAAGACCCAGGCTACTTGGCGGATCCCAATGAAGTCAAGCTCCTGCCGGGCGCGGCCGATGCCGTTCGGCGGTGGAACGAAGCCGGCTACCGGGTCGTCGTGGTGACCAACCAGTCCGGCGTGGCCCGCGGCCTGATTACCGAAGATCAACTGCAAGACATCCACACTCAGCTCGAGATGCTGCTCGAAGAACAAGATGCGACCCTCGACGCGATTTACTATTGCCCGTACCTGGACGGCCCCGAAGCAATCGTCCCGAAGTTTCGCCGCGACAGCCCGCTGCGGAAGCCCAAGCCTGGAATGCTGCTCAAAGCCGCGGACGACCTGGATCTCGACCTCAGCCACTCATGGATGGTTGGAGACCGCATCGAAGATATCCAGGCCGGCCTGGCTGCGGGTTGCAAGACTGTATTCCTGACCGAGGACACGGAGCAGTCGTCCGAAGTGGACGCCGACTTCGTGGCGGACACGCTCCTCAGCGCCTCCGACATTGTTTTGAATGGAAGAGACGAAGCCGCAGAGCAACCTGATGCTCCCGATCCGCCGCCAGACTTGACCACGGTTGATACTGCCGCGCCCGTGCAGCGAGATCAGCTTCTCGATGTGCTCAAGGATGTCCGCTCGCTGTTGCAACAGCAGCAACGTGAATCCGCACAGAGGGACTTCTCGCTGGCCCGGCTCGGAGCAACCCTCTTTCAAATCGTGGCGATTGCAATCCTGCTCTGGGGACTGAATGCCTTCATCAGCGGAGACGAAGCGTCCGCCGTAACCGCCCTGCCGCGGTTCGTCCTGGCCGGCGTGATCCAGCTCGTCGCGCTGACCCTCTATGTTACCGATCGCTCGAACTAAGTGATACAATCTCGGCCATGGCCTCTCGTGAGTTTGATGCCGGAGATTTGTCAAAGACGCTCGTTGTCCTGCCCAATTGGGTCGGTGACGTCGTGCTCGCCACACCTGCGCTGCGCGCCCTCCGCAAAGGCTTGGCCGACAGCGAGATCACCTACCTCATGCGCCCCTACGTTGCTGACATTTTGCAAGATAGCCCGTGGGCGGACCGGGTCGAACTGTGGCCGGAATCGCACGGCCGGCGCAAGCGCGGGCTGCTGGGCCTTGCCCGGCGGCTTCGCGAGCACGGTTACACGGCTGTGGTGTTGTTCACCAACTCCTTCCGCACAGCCGGCTTGGCGTGGCTTGTTCGGGCGGAGCGGCGGATCGGATATGCGCGTGACTATCGCTCGTTCCTGCTCACGGATCGGCTGGAACCGTTACGCCAGAACGGGCGATTCAAAGTCGAATCGATGCTGAGTTACTACGGCCGACTCGCTGAGTACGTCGGCTGTTCCAACGTCGATGGGCCGCTGGAACTGCACACCGATCCGCAGAGTGATGAGGAAGTCGCTCGCTGGTGGAGTGAATTCGGGATCGAGGACGGGCAGCCCGTCATTGTGTTGAACCCGGGCGCGGCCTTCGGCGGCTCGAAGCTGTATCCGCCGGACCAATTCGGCGCCGTGGCGACGGCGCTGGCGCAGCAGTTCGGCGCGAAGATACTCATCACCGGCGGGCCGAAGGAAAGCGCCATTGTCGAAAAAGTCCGTATTGCTTCAAAGGTGGAAGTTGTCCCCGTCACGCCCCCGCGCCTCAACCTGCGCCTTTTGAAATCCGTGATTGCTCGCTCTTCTCTTTTGATTACCAACGATACCGGCCCGCGCCATTTCGCGATCGCGTTTGACGTGCCCGTGGTGACCATTTTCGGGCCGACACATCCGGAATGGACGGAAACAAACTACCGGTACGAGCGGAAGGTGCTGATCCCCGTAGACTGTGGCCCCTGTCAAAAGCCGATCTGCCCGCTGGACCACCGCTGCATGACCGGCATCAGTCCGGAAATGGTGGTCGAGCAAGCGTCGCGATTGTTGAAAGCCCGCGCGAAGTGACAGCCCTGATGACCCTGCAGGAACCAGTAGAATACGAGCGGATTGGCGAGCTGATGGTCCATTTGGACTACTGTGGAATACTGGTTGATAACAGCCTGTGCGATATGGGCGCGTTGCTGAAAACGCAAGGCGAGAATCGGCTCGACAAGCGCGGTTTGGCCTCATGGCGTCAGCGACTGGTTTTGACGCTCAATACTGCAAACGGTACGCAAAAATGCTATTTGAAACGGTTTACTCAGCCGCCCTTGAGGCAGCAATTCATCAACCTGCTGGCCGGATTCGCCAGTACGGCGGAGGTCGAATTCCATTGGATCCAGCAATTGACGAGGCTGGGCATTGCTACGCCGCACGTGGTTGCTTGTGGCAGTCGCCGAAACGGATTTCGCGAAGTGGCCAGCCTGCTCTTGACGGCGGAACTTCATGGCGAATCACTCGAGAAATGGCTGCCCCGCCGAGCTGCGTCCCTGGGCCGGAACATGAAACGTAATCTGTCACAGAGTCTCGCAGCCTTGGTGGCCAAGCTGCACAACGCCGGGCTGGTCCATCGCGATTTGTACATGTCGCACATTTTCATTGCCGCCAAGGGAGAGAACGACATCAATTTGTCTTTGCTT
>JADFJZ010000232.1 GCA_022565195.1 Planctomycetota bacterium
TGCTCTTTGTTCTCATTTCGCAGCGCATCGAGATCGTTCATCGTAAAGAGTTGGTCGCCGTTGCGGTAGCCCAGTTGTTCCTGCGTCGGCTGAAGCGTGATCGTGGTGCCCACTTCATCTGCCGCAATTGTCCGGTCCTCAAGTACGCGATCAACGTTGCGATCAGTAAAGTTGGTGACCGAGCTGCCCGCCTGTTCAAAGAACGACCAAAACAGCATCGCGAAGAACGTGAGGATCAGCACCACGAACATGCGTTCTCGCGGGATGCGATCCAGCCGAAAGGTCTTCATGCCGAGGTACACTAGAGCCACCAGCCCAGAAAGCATGAGCACCAGGCCGGCGGGCTTGCTGACTTCCTCGACCACGACGACCAACACCTCCATCACCTTGCTGTCGCTGGCCTGCATGTTCTCGATGACTGAATCGGGGATGATGCTGTATGCGTGGCCCGACACTGGTGCGAACCCGGACACAAAGAGGATGAACACGGGAATCATCACAATCACTGCCAGGTACACGGCATACTCGGTGCTGAGCAGGCCGAGCACCGGCTTGAGCAGGCGTTTCTCGTCGGGGGGTGCGCCGGCTCCCTTCGGCAGCCCGCCGCGCCCCAGCGCGACCCAGGCAACCGTGCCGGCGACAAGCACCGCCAAGGAGACGAACAGGTTCACCGCCATGGAAAATGGGTTTTCCGGCCTGAACAGAAACAAGGTAGCAGCGGCCGCGATCGCGGCGGACATGATGATGATTCGGGACAGCATTCTGCTGGCGAATGTTTCTTCGACTTGGCCGCGCCGAAGATGCATGAAACTGATTATTCCGCAAACTCCCAACAAACCCAGCACAGCCATGTTGATGTAATTTCGCGCGGACGTGCCTTCCGCAACGAACAGCGGGACGACGAAGATATTGAGCGTGGCAATCAACGCAACCATGAACATCGACGTTTGAGCCAGCAACGAGGGTGCCACGAAGATGGCTGTGCCCGTGATCATGCCGATGGTGGCCAGACCGAAGCCGTAGTGCCAGCCGAACGTCTCACCGATGTAGCCACACAACAGCGGCGACATGGCGGCCCCGAGGTTGATGCCCATGTAGAAGAGGGTGAAACCGCCGTCGCGCTTGGGGCTGCCTTCGGGATAGAGCGCTCCAACCATCGCGGAGATGTTCGGCTTGAAGAAGCCGTTGCCCAGGATCAGCAAGGCCAGCGCCGAGTAAAACGCCAAACTGTTTTCGATGGTCATCATGAGGTGGCCCGCTGCCATCAGCAGGCCGCCGAGCACCACCGCCCGCCGGGCCCCCAGAAGCCGATCCGCCAACATGCCGCCGAAGAACGGCGTCATGTACACCAGCGCGGTGTAGGCGCCATAGACCGTGTAGGCTTCGCCGTCGCCGTACTTCAGGAACCCCTTGATCATGTAGAAGACGAGCAGGGCGCGCATGCCGTAGAAGCTGAAGCGCTCCCACATTTCTGCGAAGAAGAGCGTGAAAAGACCGGTCGGGTGACCGATCAGAGTTGGCTGGCCCTCGAAATCATGAACGTCTGCCAAGGGGTATCCTCCACAGTGCTAAACAGGATTTGCAAACACGAATTCGCGATTGCGTGGGCGAGAACAAGCCATGCGGGGCGGGCGCCCGCGCCGCGCCGCGAGTAACATGGGGTCCAACTGTCTCAGAAAGACGGGGCAGCGTCAAGAATGCCCGGCGGGTATGCGTTTAGCGTCTTTCGGCTGAGCCGTGGCCTTCAGGCCATGGACCGCTGTCACGGCGAGCTACAGAACGGTCCGGACCCTGAAGGGCCCGGCTCAAGGGACGTCCGAGGCCGAATTGGGCGCCACGCCAAACATGTACGTGGCCGAGCCGCGAACCGTCCGAAGCATCTTGACGTAGCTCTGGGTGATGGTCTTGGCGGCGTCGAAGCCCAGTTCGGATTTGATCTTGTTGACCGCCGGCTCACTGGGCCCTTCGATTTCGACGAACGTGCCCAGCAGCGGCACTTCGTCAAGCTCGATGCGGCAATCCCCCAGTTGCCAGCTCTCGCGGATCTTCTCGAAAGTGATGAACGGCTCGAAGCCCAGCGCTTCGAAGATTCGCGCCGCAGCTTCGGCGTCATCCACACTGACGTTGATTTCGGATCGCACCTTCAAATCGGACGGCTGGACCGAGCCCTTAAAGGTGATGCTGGATGAGCCCGGATCACCGTCGAGCACTTCAATCTGCCGCACACGCAGCCCGCAGCCGGCTTTGCGCAGAGTTTTCTTTCTGTCGAGAATGCGATTGGTCTCGCGGGCCTTGCCGAGGTACACGGCGCCCAACTCCTTCAGCCGCGCCCGTACAGCGTCGTGCGAATCGACCTTGATCTTGGCTTCGATTTCCAGGTCCATGAACTTGGTGCTTCAAGAAAGAATTTACCGCAGAGATCGCAGAGGTCGCAGAGAGAAGACATTTCTATTTCTTTCCATCCTATCTTTCTCTGCGCTCTCTGCGATCTCTGCGGTTAATCAGTCCGCCACGATGTTGACCAGCTTGCCGGGCACGACGATCACTTTGCGGACCGTCTTGCCTTCGAGCAACTTCTTGATGGTTTCGTCGGCCAGCGCGGCGGTTTCCATGGCCTTTTGGTCCGCGTCGGCCGGCAGCATGATTCGCGCCCGCACTTTGCCGTTGATCTGCACCGGCACTTCGATTTCGGTGTCCTTGGCGAGTTCCGGATCGTACGTCGGCCAGGGCTCGTAGGCGAGCGTCTCGCCGTGCCCCAGCCGCTGCCACAATTCCTCGGCAATGTGCGGCGCGAACGGCGCCAGAACCAACACAAACTGCTCCAGCAGCTTCTTCGAGCGCACCTTGGCAGAGGTCAATGCGTTGGTCAGGGCAATCATCTCGGCGATGGCGGTGTTGAGTTTGAATCCCTCGATGTCCTGGGCGACTTTCTGGATCATCTTGTGCAACTGGCGCAGTCCCGGCGCGCCGGGATCCGCCTCGACATCCTGCACCGCCGCCGAGAGTTCGCCGGTCTGTTCGTCGATGATCAATCGCCACACCCGCGCCAGGAACCGCGACAGGCCCGGAATGTCACGTGTGTTCCACGGCTTGGCTGCGTCCAGCGGGCCCATATACATTTCGTACAGCCGAAAAGTGTCTGCCCCGAATTCGTCGAGGATAATGTCCGGGTTGACGACGTTCTTGAGCGCCTTGCTCATCTTGGCGACGATCTGCTCGACCGGCTCGCCGGTTTCCTTGTGATGGAACTGGCCCTCTTCGCGCTCCTCGACCAAGTCGACCGCCAGAGTCATGCCGCGTTTGTCCTTGTACGCGAACGACTGGATCAGGCCCTGGTTGAACAGCTTCTGGAACGGCTCGACGGTCGAAACATAGCCGAGGTCGTAGAGCACCTTGTGCCAGAAGCGGGCATAGAGCAAGTGCAGCACGGCGTGCTCCGCCCCGCCGACGTACTGATCGACATTCATCCAGTACTTCTCAGCCTCGCGGTTCCAGGGCTCGTTCTCGCTGGTGGCGCTGATGTAGCGCAAGTAGTACCAGCACGATCCCGCCCACTGCGGCATGGTGTTCAGTTCACGGGCGTAGGTCTTGCCGTCGCGTTCGACGGTCAGCCAATCCTTCGCCCGACCGAGCGGCGGGCGCGGTGGCGCGTTGGGATCGTCGCTGGCGTGCGGCTTGAAGTCGTCCATGTGCGGCAGGTCCAGCGGCAGTTCGGACTCATCCAGCGCCACAATCTCGCCGTCCGGCCCGTGCAGGATCGGAAACGGCTCGCCCCAATACCGCTGCCGACTGAAAAGCCAGTCACGCAACTTGTAGTTGACCGCGCCACGACCAAGACCCCGCTCCTCCAGCCAGGAGGTGATCTTCGCCTTGGCATCCGCGACATGCAGACCATTCAACCACTGACTGTTGATCGTCGGACCCTCGCCCGTGAACGCTTTGCCCGCGAAGCCATCAGGCGGCTGCACGGTGCGAATGATGGGCAGATTAAAGACTTCCGCGAATTCCCAATCCCGCTCGTCCTGGCCGGGGACGGCCATGATGGCGCCCGTGCCGTAACCCATGAGCACGTAGTCTGCAACCCAAATGGGGATTTCTTCGCTGTTGACCGGGTTGATCGCATAGGCACCGGTGAACACGCCGGTTTTCTCTTTGGTGTCGGCGGTGCGGTCGAGGTCGCTTTTGTTTCGCGCCTGTTCGACGTATGACATCACAGCGCGACGCGGTGTCCCCCCCGAGCCGGGAGCTTCAGCTCCCGCGGACGTTGAATCGCGTGCGC
>JADFJZ010000233.1 GCA_022565195.1 Planctomycetota bacterium
ATCCGACGACGCCGGGCCTCATCCCGCAAATCAAGGATCGGACTACTATCGGCGTGTGGCGGGCTGGATGGCCGACGTGGCCGACGCTCTGCAATTCGCCCACGACGCCGGCGTGATCCATCGCGACATTAAACCGAACAACCTCATCCTCTGCGAGACCGGACGCGTGATGGTCAGCGATTTCGGGCTGGCCAAGGACATGACACAGGAGGCGGCCACGCGCAGCGGGCAGCTCATGGGCACTTGGCGCTATATGAGCCCGGAGCAAGTGCGCGACGGCGGGGCGAATGTCGATCAGCGTACGGACATTTACTCGCTGGGGGCGACACTTTACGAACTGTTGACGTTTCAGCCGGCGATCCCGGGCGGCCACGAACACGAAATGATCCAGAAAGTGCTGGAGCATGAACCGACTTCGCCGCGAAAGATCATCCCGCGGATTCCGAACGATCTGGAAGTGATCTGCCTGAGGGCGATGGCCAAGGACGTCGGGGCGCGCTATCCGACAGCGGCGGAGCTGAGTGCCGATCTGCGGCGGTTCCTCAACGACGAACCGATCCGCGCTCGACGGACCTCGCTACACGTGCGGCTGGGCAAGTACGTGCGTCGCCATCGGTACTCTGTAGCGGTGATATTGGTGGGGGTGTTCGTCACGACCAGCATCATATCAACAGCCGCCTACCTGGATTTAGCCCGCGAGCGCGCTGAGCTGAGCGGTTATTTCGCGGGCGTTCTCGTCACGACGGCCAAGAACCACCTCGATGCCGGTCACTACAATCAGGCCATCCAGGTGTATTCCAATGCGCTCGCACACGACCCGAGTCTGACGTACGTCTATGCTTCCCGTGCATCGGCCTATGCCGAAGTGGGCCGGCTCGAGGCGGCCATCCAGGATCTGGACCGCGCCATCGAGTTGAGTCCCCTGCGGGCCGGGCCTTTCTTCCGGCGGGGCGTGCTGCGCCTCATCCAAGACAACGCCACGGCAGCGGCGGCCGACTTCGAGCACGCGTTGCGTTTGAATCCGAACGACGACTCCGCGCGCGTCTTTCGCTCTCTCGCCAGACACCAGGCGGGCGGCGATCCGAGACATGTAACGGATCCTCCCAAGAGGAGCAGTTCACACGAGGAAGGGGATGCCCTGTCGCTTCTGGCGAAGTTCCACCTCGGCACTGCAAAGCTCAGCACGATTACGGAAGCCGCTTCGACGTCGCAGGTGCGGGCACTTGTGTATTGTGCCACCGCTGAAATGGCGCGAGTCAATGGTGATTCGACACAGGCCGCCGAGTGGTTTCAAGCGAGCATCGACGCTCACGATACACCCGGCGTCATGCGCCTGTTCTGCAAGGCACAGCTTGCCGACATCAACAGCGCAGATCCATAAAGAGGACACTCGTCATAACAACAACCGTTATCGCCCTTCTCATGGGTTGCGCAGGACGCCGCGTCTGCTAAACGACGAAGTCGCCGCGAAACACCCTGCACATGGCTTGCCGTTTAGCAGCCCGTGCGACGGTGATTTGGACCTAAATGCGGATTGCATCAACGGCGCGGGGTTCGAGGAATCCGGCAGTGGGTTGGTCGACGCGCAGCGGGTCACTTCATGTACTTGGCGGCCGCTTTCTTCAGCTTCGGCGCGGCATCGAGTCGTTCCCAAGTGAATCCCGGCCCCTTCCGGCCGAAATGGCCGTGGCGGGCCGTTTCCTTGTAGATCGGGCGGAGCAGATTCAGCCTCTTGATGATCCCGCGCGGCGTAAGGTCGAAGTGGTCGTGAATCAGTCCTTCGATGCGGCTCTCCGAAATGCGCCCGGAACACTGCGTGTCGACCAGAACGCTCACCGGTTCTGCCACGCCAATCGCATAGGCCAACTGCAACTCGCAAACATCTGCCAACCCCGCAGCGACGATGTTCTTGGCCACGTAGCGGGCCATGTAGCTGGCCGACCGATCGACCTTGCTGGGGTCCTTGCCGGAAAACGCGCCGCCGCCGTGGGCGCCGCGCCCGCCGTAGGTATCGACGATGATCTTCCTGCCGGTCAGCCCGCAATCACCCTGCGGCCCGCCGACAACGAAACGGCCCGTCGGGTTGATGTGATACTTGATCCTGCCGTTCGCGAGTTCCGGCGGCAGCACCGGCTTGATCACCTTATCGACGATCTCCTGCTCGGCTTTGGTGGTGAGATTGCCCTTGCCGCGGTGGGTGCAGACCGACTCGTCATGCTGCGTGCTGATCACGATCGTATGGATGCGGTGCGGCTTGCCGTTCTTGTATTCTATGGTGACCTGGCTCTTGCTGTCCGGGCGCAACCACTTGATAATGCCTTCCTGCCGAACCTTCGCCAGCCTCTCGACCAGGCGATGCGCCAAGTGAATCGGCAACGGCATGTAGGCGGGCGTCTCCCGGCAAGCGAATCCGAACATCAAACCCTGATCGCCGGCGCCCTGAGACTTGTGCTTGCCTTTGCCGGCCGAGACCCCCTGCGAGATGTCCGCGGACTGCTCGTCGAGCGTGCTGATCACGGCGCAGGTTTCGTAATCGAAGCCCATCGAGGCGTCTGTATAGCCGATTTCCTTGATGGTATTGCGAACAACCTTGGGGATATCGACGTAAGCCTTGCTGGTCACCTCGCCCGCGATCACCGCCATGCCGGTGGTGACCATCGTCTCGCAAGCCACTCGGCTGTTCTTGTCTTGGCGGATCAGCGCATCCAAGACTGCATCGCTGATTTGGTCAGCGACTTTGTCGGGGTGACCCATCGACACCGACTCGGAAGTGAACAAATGTTTGGCTCGACCGTTGTGGTTTTTCAATGGTTTCTCCTCGTCGAGAAGGGCGTGGCTTCGCGATCGCATCCATTCGGGACCACTATGTTAGACGCCCTCGTAGCTGTTGACAACTTTTTAGGAGGAAACGCTGTGAAATCCGAGTTTTCGCGGAACCAACGCAAGGCCGGCGTGTCTAAACAATTGTGGTCCGGCAGGGCCTGGACTAAGATGACAATTGAGAGGCCATGCAGGGAAGGACGATGATCAGGAGCGTTGTTCAAATCATTTCGTGGACGGGCGTGCGAAGTGTTCAGTAGCCTCTCGATCAGGACGCTGCGGAAGATTCACCTCTACTTGAGCTGCGCCGTTGCGCCATTGCTCTTGTTCTTCATCATTTCGGGTTCCTGGCAAACGTTCATGCTGCACCGCGGCGCCAAAGACGGCACCTATAGGCCGCCGGCCATCGTGGCTCAGCTCTCGGCGGTCCACACCGGTCAAAGTCTCCCCAGGGCTGGAGGGGCATCGACGGAGAAGACTCCGTTTCGTATCATTGTCGTATTGATGTCTGTCGGCTTAGTGCTCACCATCTCGATCGGCGTCATCATGGCCTTTCGCGTATCGCAACGGCAACGGCCTGTGTGGCTGACATTGGCCGCGGGCGCAGTGGTCCCCGTACTCGTAGTCTTGCTGGAGCTGGCATTGCGGTGAACGATCTCCTTAGATGGCGAAAGGGTGGGTGAGTCTTGTCGAGCCCTTGGCCGGTTCTGACGGCGTTCTGTTCGTTGTTTGTGCTGACCGCGCTCGGCGGTGAAAACGCGCTTGAGAAGAAAGCACAACAAGTCCGCGCGGCCGTCGGGCCGGACTTCCGAATTGCCGTCGAGAAGCCGTTTGTCGTGGTCAGCGATCAAAGCGAAGAGGACTTCCGCTACTCCCGCGAACACACGATCGGCTGGGCCGTGCGCCTGCTCAAGCGGGACTTCTTCGACAAGGATCCGCATCGGCCCCTGGTGATCTATCTGTTTGACGGCAAAGACTCCTACCGCAAACACGCCAAGAAGTTCTTCGGCGATGAGCCGGAGACGCCCTTCGGCTACTACTCCGACACGGATGACGCGCTGATCATGAACATCGCCACGGGAGGCGGAACGCTGGTTCACGAAATCGTCCATCCGTTCATGGAGGCGGACTTCCCCAAGTGCCCGGCGTGGTACAACGAAGGCATGGGCTCGCTTTTTGAAAAATGCCGCGAGCGCAACGGGCACATCGAAGGCGTCAGCAACTGGCGGCTGCCCGTCCTGAAGAAGGGCATCCGCTCCGGCCACCTCGTACCGCTGAGCAAACTGCTGGCGACCACGAGTGACGAGTTCTACGCCGACCCGGGCGGGATGCACTATGCCGAGGCGCGGTACTTGCTCCAGTACGTTCAATCCCGCGGCAAGCTCCGCGAGTTCCACAAGCAATTCAAAACCCATGCAACTACGGATCCAACCGGATCA
>JADFJZ010000234.1 GCA_022565195.1 Planctomycetota bacterium
CGAGGTGGGGGCGTCGATCATCCACGCCCTGGCCAACAAGCAACACCACGGCTTCCTCGGCCATTCGTATGTGGCGGAGTGGGTCAACATCGGCGCCGGCACGACGACCTCCAACCTCAAGAACACCTACGGCGAGATCAAGGTGCCGCTCTGCGGCGTGCCGACCGACACGGGCCAAACCTTCGTCGGATCGATCATCGGCGATTTCGCCAAGACCGGCATCAACCAGTCGCTGGCCACCGGCAGCGTGATCGGTTTCGGCAGTTCGCTGGCCACCAGCACCATCAACGCGCCGTTCGTGCCCTCGTTCCGCTTCGTGACGGACCGCAAGGACGAACCGTACGATCCGCAGCGCTGCCTCGAAGTCGCCCAGCGCGCCATGGCCCGCCGCAAAATCACCATGTCGCCCGAAGAGCAAGAGTACTTCCGCCAACTCCCCACCCTCGCCGAACAGCACGAAAGTGCTTGAGTGCCATCGCCCGCCAAACGACGCCAACACACCGCAACTGAATCGTAAGATCGGCCTGTCGGCTTGCCGTTTAGCAGCCCTCCCGAACCCGAAGTGATCTTCATAAGCGCGACAAGTACAGAACAACCAAACCCCTTCCCCACGCATCCAGCTCAGTTCCGACTCGCGAATGATTCGAGTACAATATCAAACACAATGACGAACAGCAGCACCAGCACACCCGCAGGAAGCGATCCCAACACAAACCAGCGCTACTTGCTACTGGGCACTGCGGGGCACATCGACCACGGCAAGACATCGCTCATCAAAGCGCTGACCGGCGTAGACACCGATCGCCTGCCGGAAGAAAAGCAGCGCGGCATGACCATCGAACTCGGCTTCGCGCACTTGGAAGTCGGCGCCGGCGCCGACGCGGTACGCTTCGGGATCGTGGACGTGCCGGGCCATGAGAAGTTCGTGCGCACGATGGTGGCTGGGGCGACGGCCATTGACCTCGTGCTGCTGGTGGTGGCGGCGGACGATTCCGTCATGCCGCAGACCCGCGAGCACTTCGATATCATTCACTTGCTGGGCGTGCAACACGGCGTGGTGGCGGTCAGTAAGTGTGACCTCGTGGACGCTGAAATGGCGGAACTCGTCGCCGAGGAAGTGCGCGAATTGCTCGCCGGCTCGCCGCTGGCGAACGCGCCCATTGTCAATGTATCTGCCACCACGGGGCACGGGTTGGACGATTTGAAACGAGCACTGCACACTCAGGCGCAGGCAGTGGCCCGGCGCCAAACCACGGGGATGTTCCGGCTGGCGATTGATCGCGTGTTTACGATCCACGGCCGAGGCACCGTGGTCACGGGGTCGGCGGTTTCCGGTACAGTGTCGGTCGGCGAGACGCTGGAACTGCTGCCCTCTGGCCGGCGCTGTAAGGTTCGCGGCCTGCAAACGCATTTCGACCAAGCTGACGAGCTGCGCCTCGGGCAGCGCGTGGCGGTGAACTTGACTGGAGTGGAGAAAGAGGAGGTCCATCGAGGCGACGAACTGGCTCGGCCGGGCTGCCAGACGCCGAGCCGGATGCTCGACGCGCAACTCCATACTCTGTCGGCCGGCACCAAGCCGCTCAAGCACTTGCAGCGGGTGCGGTTGTGCATGGGCACAAGGGAGTGTTTCGCGCGTGTGCGGTTGTTGTGTTCTATTGTTGGTATCGATGAGGGAACAGGTCCCACGCCTGAAGGCGTGGGCTTAAGGAAGCTGTCGCCGGGTGGGACGTGTTTTGCTCAATTGGAGACGGCGGAGCCGGTGGTGGCGGAATGGGGTCGGCGGTTCATTATTCGCGACGAGACCGACGCACGCACGCTCGGCGGGGGCACGGTGCTTCGCCCGGTATCGCGGCGGCTCACGCGGCGCGACCTCGCTGATATCGCCGGGCTGAAAGTGATGCTGGCGGGCGACGCTGCCGACCGGATCGAAGAAGTGTTCCGCTTCGAAAGCGGGCAAGTCGATGAATTGAAACTGGCCTGCGTGAGCGGCGTGCCCGAAGAGGCCGTCAATGATCGGATCGCGGAACTGAAACAGGCCGATCGTCTGATGGTGGTCGGTGATTCGGGGCAGCTCGTGGCGGCTTCGATGATTGAGGATTGTTGCCGGCGGGCGGCGGAGCGATTGCGGCAGTTTCACGACAAGCACCCCGACGATCCGGGCTACCCGATGGATTCGTTTGTCGGCTGGCTGAAGGGCAAGTGGGGCGAGGCCGTGGGGGCGTATGTGCTGGAGCAACTGAAAAGTGGGTCCAGCCCCGCTCTGCAAGTGTTGGGGCGCTACTGCTGCCTGACGGAGTTCGCGCCGAAGATGTCGGCCCAGGATCAGCAGTTACTCAAAGCGATCATCGAGGAGTTCAACACGGCGGCGTTTCAGCCTCCGGCGGCATCGGCGCTGAAGTGCGCCTCCTCGGCGAGCAAAGCTCGCGTCAACAAGCTGATCAAGATCGCCACCGCCACGGGTGAACTGGTGCAGATCGCGCCGGACATCCTTTTGCACGCCGGGCGGCTGGAGCAATTGAAGAAACAAATGGCAGAGGCGATCACGGAGCGTGGCGGGCTGGCGGTGGCCGACGTGCGCACCATGATCGATTCAAGTCGCAAGTACGTCGTGCCGCTGGTCGAATACTTGGACCGCAGTGGATTCACTAAGCGCGTCGGCGATCAGCGCGTGTTGGCCGATGGTTGAATGATTGTCGAGAGGTCTGCTAAACGACGAAGTCAATTCGGAAGACCCTTTTGGTGACGTGCCGTTTAGCAGTCGTATTACGTGATCTTGATGTGTCTGCCGCATTTGCGGCAACTGATATGTTCGGCGGCGAACTTGGGGCTGAGTTGCACGACTCCACCGCAGGGGCACTTGAATGACTCCCATCCTTTGCCTTTGCGTTTGTAGGTGGCCGGGCCTGTGGCAGGTGAACGATCCTTTTTTCCGGCATCTTCGCGGGCAGTGGGCACATCGTGTTTCTTGCCGCAGCGCGGGCAGAGCAGGAACGCCCGACTGAACAAAGGAGGCAACTTGAGGTTCACCCCGCAAGCGCAGGCGATGGGAATGAAGCCCGCCAAGTGATCCAGCACGCCGACGACTTCACGGGCCCGCTTGATGGCCTGCTCTTTAGATGACTTGGGTTCGGATGTCGGCGCTCGGGCAGCGATGCTTTCGGAAGCGCCCAATGTGCTCTTGCCGATGCAGTGCGTCTTGGCGCCGTGGACCTTGCGATAGGCTTCCTCGTAGTCGTTCAATCCGGCGCGGCCGCCCATGCTGCGCAGGATCTTGACACGCTCATGGGTCGGCGGATGCGTGGAGAACATTCCCACGGCAGCGCGGCTTTGCAATGGGTTGATGATGTACAGCGGCGCCATTGTGCGGCTGACTTTCTTTTCCGCGCGCGGTTGGGCCGCGATGGTTTCGAGGGCCGATGCCAGTCCGTCGGGAAAGCGTGTGAACTGGGCGGCGGAGGCGTCGGCGAGGTATTCGCGGCGCCGCGAACAGGCGAAGTACAACATCCGGGCCACGACCGGCGCCAGGATCGCGGCGAGAATGCCGACAACCAGCAGGATGATCTGCGCCTGCCCGCCGCCTTTGCGGGACGACGAGCGCCGCCCGCCGCCGAACCACAGGTAGTACATGAAAACCTCGGAAAGCAGCACGATGCTGCCGACCATGACGGCGGCCAGGGTCATGAAGCGCACGTCGAGATTGCGGATGTGGCCGATTTCGTGGGCGATGACGCCTTGCAGTTCATCGCGCGTGAGCCGCTTCAGCAGCCCCGACGTGACGGCTACCGCTGCCTTCTCTGGGTTCCGCCCCACCGCGAAGGCGTTCGGCGCGTCATCCTCGATAATGAAGACGCGCGGCATGGCTCCGAGGCTCGAGGCGATGGTCATTTCCTCGACGACGTTCCACAGCTGCGGCGCATTTTCCTTCTCGATGCGGTAGGCCCCCGCGGTGCGCAATAGGACGCTGTCGCCGCCGATCAGCGCGACCAGTGCCATGATCAGCCAGACGACCACGGCGACGCCTGCGCCGATGATTCCGCCGGGGTTGATGTACCCGGAGCTTTGCGCCGCCGCGACCATTTCGTGGCCCAGGTTGAGGAGGCGATCGCTCGGACTCAGAATTGCGTCCATGTCTTCGAGGTGGCGCTTCGATCCGACGTACTCTGGGTCGTCGTCCTGAGTTTTCTGTATTCGGTGAAGATTGGATTGCAGGCCTGCGCTCACTTGACCCGCCCGGAATGTCTTTTCAATCAGCGCG
>JADFJZ010000235.1 GCA_022565195.1 Planctomycetota bacterium
GATGGCTCTTGAAGATAGTGGTTGGCGAGACTCCCGTGCATTTGACGCCTGGTGAATTCCTGTCTGGATCAGACGCTGCAGCGACCCTGCGCAGAATCGAAGAGCACTTGGCGGCCATTCGGCAACAGCAGGAGGGCCGATCTCGCACTTGGCTAACAGTTCAGGATGTTGCGCAGGAGTTGCAGGTCTCACGAGATACCATCGAAAGACTCATTGCCTTCGGCAAGCTCAAGGCAGCTCCAATCACAACGTCAGAAAGCAATGGAAGGCGCAAAATGCATCGCATCAAGACTGCGTGGGTTGAGGAGTTCCTGGATAGCCTAGTGTTCGACAGGCCGTCCGGTCGCACCACGAGGTCACGGCGCGTGCCTAGAGAGGAAGGAGTTGACTACATTGGCTGAGCGGTTGTCGCGACAACCGAGCGAGCAGATTGGTGCGGACTACTGCCCCTAGGAGCAGCGTTCCCGACGCCAAGAAGGCGATTAGGGGCTGCAGGCAAAGGCCCAGAAAAATTACAAAACCGCTGCTCTACCAACTGAGCTACGGTGGCATGGCGGATCAGCTCAGAATGAAACGTACGCCAATCAGGCTACCGAATCAAGGTCTTACCGCGAGCGTCGATCGATCCGGAGGGGTTGACGGTTTGGTGGGCGGCTCGACAATGGGGATTCGATGCCGCGAATCGGCGTACCCGTGAAATGATGAGATTGGGGGGCTGCGATGATTACAATATCCGTCAGCTTGCTGCTCGCCGCGGCGGGAGTCGCGCAGGTGGCAGAGCCGGCGGCAGCAACGCCAGCAACACTGCCGGCGGCCCGCAACGGCCCAGGCCCGCTCGGCGCGGTCAACATTCCAATCACCTTCAAGTCCCAAGCGGGCTGGATCTATGACGGCCGTATCGAGATTCCGGCAGAGGGTCGGCGGAGGCCCTGGGCGGTCATGCTGCTGGGCGGCGGCCTGGGGACGGACATTGACTGGCAACTGCCCGCGATTTTGAGCATCAGCGGCCAGGCGACCTACGACGGCGCGACCATCGCCAAGGCGCTCTTGGACGAAGGCTTCGTGGTCATGCGCTGGCAGGCGATTCGGCGCGACGATCCAAAGTACGCGGAGGACCCGCTGATGATGGACGCGCCCAGCTTGGAGCAGTGCTTCGAACACGCCCGGCTGGCGCTGGCGGCTTTTCGAGCCAAGAAGGTCGTTCCCGATGACCATATCTTCCTGCTTGGGCACAGCCTGGGCGGTCGTCGCGCGGGGATGCTCCTGGAGGAGAACCCCAAGCTGCCCGGTTTCGTCATGATGGCGGGCGCACACTTGCTCCCGTCGAATGTTCAGGCCGCCAAGCAGATCATCCGCGACGCTGCCGACGAGTTTCAAAAGGCGGACACGGATGGAGACGGCCTTTTGAGTGCGGATGAGTTCGAGCGTGTGAAGCAAGGCATGTCGGCTGGCGCTCAAGCAGTTGACTCGGATCGGGATGGTCGGATCAACATCCACGAAATGACAATCCACTCGCTCAAGGCCCAGCCGGAGAAGTGGCGCAAGAAAGACGCCGCTGCTCGCGACAAGTATGGTCACCTGTGGACGGCGAATGTGATTGCTGAGCATAAGACTCCGACGTTGATGGTGGTGGGTTCACTGGACGAGCGCTGGTTGGTGGATCTTTATCTGACGGCCTTGAGGCTGGAGCAGGCCGGACATCCGGACTTTGAATTTGAGATCTATGAGAACCTCGGTCACCAACTGGCGAAGGAAGTTGCAGGTGATGTCACTCATCCGAAGCATGGCGTGATCGCCGATGGCCGGGCGGGTCCGATCGAGCCGCAAGTGGTCCGGCGGATGGTCGACTGGATCAAGGCCCGGGCCGAGCGGTTGAAAGCCCGTCGCGGGTCGGATACGATTCGGCCATCGGGCACGTAGAACACTAACTGACACGGGAGTGATTCATGGGTAAGTCAGCGGTTCACGGCACCTCGCCGATGGTTATCGACGAGACGCCGGGCAAGAAGGCATACTGTCAGTGCGGGCTGTCCGCCAACCTGCCGTATTGTGACGGCACGCACGGCCGGGAAGAGACGGGCATTAGGCCGATCGCGGTGGAGATCGAGGAGGCCGGCAAGAAGGCCGTCTGCCAGTGCCACCAGAGCGGCAATCGGCCGTGGTGCGACGGCACGCATTCCACGCTGTAAGAGGCAGCGTGGCCGGAGGCGGAGCGGGCTGCCCTGGCGGTGGTCATTCGGCTTGCCAGTGTCTATCATGTAGGCCTGTCTGAAGACATCCAAGGAGCCGCAGACTTCCCTGCGGGTCTGAGCCTCCCTTCGGGTCTGAGCCTCAGGGTCGAAGACAGCCTGTGCGAGGCTTCGCGCGGGTTAAAACCCGCGGCTCCTTGAAAGAATCCGAATTTCCAGACAGAACTGGTGTTCGGGAACCGGATGCGTGGGCATCGCCGGTCAATATTGCGGAGTGTAGGTTCATGAGTGCATCCTGGGGGGCGAATTGCGATGACTTTTATGTCAGCAATCGCCTGTACCTCAAGCTGGATATGTCACTGAGCCGGGAAACCGTGCTGCACTTCTTTGACGTGATGCGCAAGGAGTTTCCCGACATGGTCCGCATGCGCCGCCGGGACGACGGGGCGGTGTTGCTCGAAGAAGACAGCACCGAGCGCGCCAGCCGCCGCTGGATTCGGATCGAGCCGACGGTCTTGCGCTTCGGCTACTTCGCGCCGCCGGATATGGAGGAAGTGCAGCGGTTGTCGGAGTTCGTGCTCGAGCAGGCCCCGTTCCACTTGACGTTCAGCACCATCGATTACGATCACCTCGAAGTGGTCTATGGTTTCGATCTGGATTTCATCGGCAATCACGATCAATTGATCGCCGAGACGCTGTATCGCGATCACCCGCTGGCGAGTTTCACGCACGCGGACGAAGCCGTACACGCCATCGA
This sequence comes from Planctomycetota bacterium, assembly GCA_022565195.1. The sequence goes on from JADFJZ010000235.1 coordinate 2,947, forward strand.
CGTTCAGCCTTATCTGGGAATTGCACTGTCGGCCGATTGCGACCTGCAGGCCTACCTGGAAATCAAGAGTCGCACGGCGACGTATGAGATTCGCACGAACAACTACGAGTCTCAGCCGCTGAGCGTGTATTTGACGATTCGGAAGTACTGGGGTTACTCGGGCGAGGAGGGCTTGGTGGACGTGCATCGGAGCATGGTCGATCAGGCAGACGCTCTGGCGGCCAATAAGATCGTGCCGCTGGTGATCAACCCGCTTGCTCAGGCAATCGCGTCGCAGCCGTAGCGTCGGGGGCGCCGGCGGGACATCGCGACTCCGGCGCATCGCGCAGGCTCCCGACGAGTCGGGATTCCATTCCGCCTGCGGCTCCTTGATCTTCACGGAATCGTCAGAATTCGTTCTTGGGTTTGCCGCTGCTGCGATAGTTGCCACGTGCGGCGGCGTATTCTTCGGGCGTCATGTCGACCGCGTCCGCGCTGAGATCCTGCCCGTCGCGGCATTCGTTGAAGATCTTCATGAGGATGGGAATGCACCATCCGCAGCCGGTGCCTGCGCCGAGGCATCCGGTCATCTGCGAGGGGCGCTGCGGCTGGGTTCGTTTGGCGTAGTTTTGCAGCTTTCGCAGCGGCACGTGGTAGCAATAGCAAATGTCGTCATCCAGTTCCATCGAACCAACGCTCCCAACACCAGGCGGGCCAACCGCCTAGTAGTGTCCTAATTTGAAAATCCTGTCCCACACTCAGGACACCGCTCATTCGATCCTCGCAAGTCATACCCACATTCAACACAAATCGGGATTCCCTGCTCGACAAGTTGCTGCCGCAGGGCGCGGCGGAGTGAACAACGGACAGTCCAGACTACGCAAAGCCCTCCCAATATCATAACGATGACAAGAGTGATCGTCGCTCCGATACCGTTGAAGGGTACGCCAACCACAAGGTCGACCATAGAGTAGATGACCATAACAATGAAGGGAGAAAGCACCGCTACGCCAACTAGCTTTCTTCCCAACCGATTGGCGTCGAATGCCCGCTCCATGCAATCTCCCGCGGGGAACCATCACAAAAACGCCTGAGTTCCGGGCAGATTAGAGTGAATAGCTTCAGATATGCCGATTCCAACGTCATGGTTTCAGGCAGCTCGGAAATATAAGCCTCCATCCATTGTGATGTTCATCCTACCGATCTAGAGACCGATCCTCATCACCCCCCACAGCTCTACGCTGAGCGACAGGCCGATGAGGGAGAGGATTGTCAGGGTCTTGCGGACCATGAG
>JADFJZ010000236.1 GCA_022565195.1 Planctomycetota bacterium
TTCATCGAGGCGTTCGATCTGGCCGTCCTGCTCGGCGCCTGGGGCCCGTGCCTATGAAAGGACTGAGGACTGAGTGCTGAGTGCTGAGTGCTGAGTGCTGAATGCTGAATGCTAAGCAAGTTGTGAAGGCTGACTGCTCGGGGGGTATTGAATAGCGAACAGCGAGAATTGATCCGCCGGCGGACGAGTCGCGCCTTCCCTCTTCCCTCTTACCTTTTCCCTCTTCCCTTCCTCACACCTCGTTATTGATGGCGTCGATCATTAACCGCAGCCGGCCAATGTTGCGCGGTAACGAGTTGGAGTCGTTTGTCGCGCAAGCGTCAAGAGCCGGATTGGCCTCTTGGAGCGAGTGAGTGAGCGCGATTCACGAAAGCGGGGATCATTCTCGCTGGCTGCGAGTGGGTCATCCGGGTACGCTGGCGGCTTGAGGATGGACAAATGGCGAATGTCGGCAGATCTGTGAAATGCCCGCGTTGTGACGAATGGAGGCTGCCGTTGCAGGAGCGCTGTCCCACGTGCGGGCTCGACTTGACCGTGCTGCGGTCGCTCGACGACTTGAGGAGCGCGGTTCGGCAGGCCCAGAGTGACTCTGAGGTTGTCGCAAACCGGCTGCGCGAGCTGCAGCGGCAGGTCCTGTCGCTCGAGCCAATGATCGTCACTCAGCTTACGTCGCCTCCAGCCGCTCCGCCGCACGAACAGTCACTACCAGAAGCCGAGCAGACCGCACCGCCCGCCAGCTGTGAGGTTTCGGTCACGGGCGAAGAGGCGGTCAAGGTTGACACGGCACCGCCGCAGAGCCTCGAGTGGACGGCGCCGGTGGCACCGCCTGCAGCCAAGCGCTCGCCTGTCCTCAGCGGGACTGCTGAGGTGCGCCTTGGGCAGAAATGGCTGTTGATCGCCGGCTTGGTCATTACCGTGCTGGCCGTCGGCTACTTCCTGAAGTACTCGTTCGACCGTAACTGGATCGGGCCGGCAGGGCGTGTGGCGCTGGCCTACCTGGCCGGCATCGCCATGCTGGGCGTCGGCGAATTCTTCCGCCGCAGAAAGCTCAAGCTTTTCGGCCTGTACTTACTCGGCGGTGGTATCGCAGTACTGTACTTCGCAAGCTACGCCGCATTTCAAATATATGACCTCATCGGACAGTTGCCTGCCTTCGGGCTGATGGCGCTGGTGACTGCCCTCGCCGGAGTGCTCTCACTCTATCATGACACGAAATGGCTGGCGGTCCTTGGCATCATCGGCGGCTTCTTGACTCCGGTTATCCTCAGCACTGGTACCGACAACCAGATCGCCCTCATGGGCTACATGGCCATCTTGAACGGCGGGATTCTCGCGATCGCCGGCTTCAAGCAGTGGCACTTGCTGAACTATCTTGGTCTGACATTCACATGGATGCTGTTTTCAGCATGGTATTTCAGGCACTACGCCGATCCGAAGTTCTGGACCACCACGGTGTTCCTCAACGTGTTTTTCCTGATCCACGCCGTTGTGCCGTTCGTCTACTACTTCGCCAGGAAAAGCCGACAGCAGGTCACGGGGTTCGGCATTACGATCCCAAACTCTTTCATGGCGTTCGGCTTCTCATTCGCAATGGTTCGGAGCCATTTCTCGCTTGAGATGGTGAGCGTCGTTTCCATCGCATACGCTGCCGTTTTCCTGGGTATGGCCACCTACCTCCGCCGCCGAAACCGGGAGAACGTGGACGCGTTCATTCTCCTTCTGGCGAAAGGGCTCCTGTTTCTCATCATCACTGTTCCGATTCTGTTCTCTGAGCACTGGATCACAGTCTTCTGGGCCGCACAGGGTGTCGTCTTGCTGTGGGCCGCTCTGCGGCTCGGGGATGTTCGGCTGCGCTCCGGCGCGATCGTACTGTTGCTGATCGCAGCAGCGAAGCTCGTGGTCCATGATTATCCCGTCGTATTCGAACTACGAGTCTTGGACATGTATTACCGAGACGGGTTCACCGCAGCCATGTTTGAACGCTGGGTGACGATCGCGCTGGTGCTGGGAGTCCTCTTTCGCTCGGCTCAAATGTTCAAAGCTGCGGGATTTGACCGAGGAGATCGGCGGGAGAATTGGACAGCTTTCTTTTTTGGGCTGTTTGGGATTCTCTTGTTTGTCGTTATGAACATCGAGGTAGCCGCCGGTTTCCACGATTACCTACCGCGAGCGCGTTTCGCGTCCATCTCGGTGCTGTGGGCTTTGTTCGCCACCGCACTGTTGATTCTTGGGTTTGTGCGGAATAAGGCACTCCTGCGCCGTTGTTCGATTGTGTTGTTCGCAGCCACGATCATCAAGGTCTTCGTTCGAGACACGGCGAATGTGGATACGCCCTATCGAATCCTGTCCTTTCTCGTACTTGGACTGATGCTTGTGGGTGCATCATACCTGTATCATCGCTTCACGAGCCGTATTCTCCCGGCCGGTGAGGAGTTGGAAACGTAAGTTTTCTGAGAGGCGTAGGGTGGATCCCTCTTCCCTATTCCCTGTTCCCTCTTCCCTGTTCCTTTTCCCGCGTTCCCTTCTTCACTCCTCGTCATTGATGGCGTCGATCATCAGGCGCAGTCGGCCGATGTTGCGGTAATTGTATTTGATCACGAGCCGCTGAAGATCGGGGAACTCGTCGCCTTCGGCAGTCATGGGGGTCGAAAGTGTGTGAATCCGGCCGCCGGTCGCCAGATCGCCGAACTCGTCGTTGAGTCGCTCAACGGCTTGCGGGCTGAGCGGCGATTTCAATCGCATCACCAGATCGTCACGCACCATGCGCGAAGAATGATAGCGCTTGTAAAAATGCAATACCTCGCGAACAGCCACGTCGATGTCATCGGTGATTTTGAACAGGTTCATATCGTCCGGGCTGATCATGTCCTTCTTGAGCAGTTGCTCCTCGACGTACTCTCGCCACTGCGTCCAGTAGGTGCCGCCCGGTGCATCGCACAGCACCACGGGGACCAGGTCGGCCTTGCTGGTCTGGATGAGCGTCAGCGTCTCGAAGTTCTCATCCTGCGTGCCCAGCCCGCCCGGAAAGAGCACCACCGCCGCAGCCTCCTTGACGAAAAGCAGTTTTCGCGTGAAGAAGTATTTGAAGTTGATGCACTTGGGGTCGTCGCTGATGATGTCGTTGGTTTCCTGCTCGAAGGGCAGCGAGATGGCCACGCCGAAGCTGGCCTCACGCTTGGCGCCGTGGTGGCCGGCGCGCATGATGCCGTCGCCCGCGCCCGTGATCACCATCCAGCCTTCTTTTTCCATGCGCTCCGCGAACTTGCGGGCTTGCACGTACTCCGGATGGTCCTCGGGGGTGCGCGAAGAGCCGAAAATGGTTACCTTGGGGATGTGGCTGTAAGGCGCGAAGACCTTGAACGCGTAGCGCAGTTCCTTCAGCGCCGTGTTGAGAATCTTTATTTCGCCGCGTCCGGCGTTGTCTTTGGCCAGCCGGCACACGGTAATCATCATCTGCGAGAGCAAGTCTTGATGTTCGCTGGGCGCGTGCTCAGCGAGCAGGGCGTCAATCGCCGCGTCCCGCTTTGCCGAGCCGGGGTTCTTTCTGCTGGTGTAAGATCGCGTATCCGTCATCGTATTCCGTTCGTTGTTTTCACCCATGACACAGCAAGCCGCAGGCCGAAACCCGCGGCTCAGATGGCGCATCGCCTCAGCGAATACGCCAACGTCATTCGTCCTCGTCGGTGTCCTCGTCTTTAGTTGGTTCGTCGCCGGTGCTCTTCTCGTCAGTCGGTTCGTCGCCGGGGCCCGAGTCCGGCTGGGGGTCCTTCGTTTCGATCAATTCCGCATCACCGATCGTGACGTTTTCGAGAAACATGCGGCCCCAAGAGCCCACACTAATGTCCGTGTAGATATCCATCGTTTCACTCGGGAACTGCGCCCGCCATTGTAGTTGAGTACGTTCTCCGTCCGGCGAAGGTGAGCCCTGCTGATTCGGGCTCAGTTGGAGACTCTGCAACCCACCATGTTTCTTGAATTCCGCGTTGACCCAGGTCGCGAATTCATCCTCAGTCATCGCGGACTTGAGATCGTCCGAAGCCAGGTCGTACCACGCGGCGATGCCTGCGTCGATGTCTCCCGACTGAAAGGCAGTCGTCGCGACAGCGATGCGGACCAAGCCCTTGGCACGCCCGGCGACCATCGGTATTCCCAGGCCCTGCAGCGGGATGACTACGATGGCGATGATCAACCCGGCGATGGCCAACCCCCGGCCGCGGCGGGCG
>JADFJZ010000237.1 GCA_022565195.1 Planctomycetota bacterium
AACTGCTTGAAGGAAAGAAGCAAATCAGCCAGGCCATCATCCAATACCGCAAGGCGCTCGATCTGAATCCGAAGTTCCTCGGCGCCCACAATCGATTGGCGATCTGCCTGGATAAGATCGGGCAGCACACTGAAGCCGAAAGCGCGTTCCGCCGTGCGATCAAGGTAGATCCGAAACTCGCCTACCTGCGAAACAACCTGGCCTTCAGCCTCATGGCCCAGAAGCGCTGGGGCGATTCTGAACGTGAACTCCATAAGGCCCTAGAATTGAAGCCCGATTATCAGCGGGCGCGAGTGAACCTGGGTATCGTGATGAGCAGACTGGCTAGGCGAGACGAGGCCTTTCAGCAATTCCAGATGGTGCTGGGCGACGCCCGAGCCCATTACAACATAGGCCTATTGGACAAGGCGGGAGGCCGGTACGCACAGGCAGCGGAGTCCTTCCGAAATGCAATCGCCCTCGAACCCAATCTGACCGCTGCGAAGATCCAGTTGCAGAAGCTGCGAACGATGGTCGTCACCGCTGTACCGAGGCAGCTTGAGCGGCAGGCCGACCGTGTCGTATCGAGCCGCTCCGTCGTGGCCACTCGAGTGCCCCCCCGGCAGCCACCTCCGGCGCAGACGGTTCGAGTCGCCGTCGAAAAACAACAGGTTCAAGAGCAAGAGATCGTCGCGGTGAAGTCGCCGGCCACTCCCCCGCCGCGTGAGTCTCACGAGCAAGACGACGCAGTCGTCGAAACGCTAGTCGCCGCTCAGGCGGAGCCCGACATCTCCGGCATGTCCATCGGCCGCTCCGAAGATCCCGTCTTCGCGGGCGAAATGGAAGATAATGGCGCCGATTTCTCCTGGGAAGTAGCCGATGTATCCGCGACTGCGCCGCGCGCGGCGCGTAACAGTCCAGCCCCTGTAGCCAAGGTCGAACGGCCTGCTCCCAAGACGGAGGCGGAAGTGCCCACCGTAGTGGTAGTCGCGCCCACGCCTGTTCGGGCACACCGCTCCGATCCCATGCAGACTCCACCGGCAGCACAAACGCCAGAGCCCACGCACCGCAAGATCGAAACAGCTTCACTGCCCTTCTTTACCTATGAAGAACCCTGCGAAGTCCGGAATGCTGGACGTTTCGCACCGCAGCCGCAGCGCCGAATTACGCCATGCGCGGAGGACGAACTCGTCGACCAATTCATGCTCGGCGACAGTGGGTTTGACTTCACGCCGGGTCTGGCCACAACCGTGCCACAGCCGGCCTTGGCTGCCAATGCGGATGGGCGCGATGCCGCAGCCCGCGACAAGTCCAATGCCTGGAGTCTTGATGAATGGCGGCAGTTTGCGCGCGAGCATCATTCGACCGCCTATGGACGCAACCTGCCCAGCGTCCTGATGCGTCTGCAAGGGGCTCTGGCGAAGAATTGGCGCCCACTCCAACGGCCCACGGGAGACTCGCCGCCAGCCCCGACGATGCCCAATCCTGCCGCCGAGATTGAGCAGTCCGTGACTCGCGCTCCGTGATGCAGTCTATAATGCGGTCGATCTGAACTGCCGGCTCTCGAGTTCCCGAGTTCTCGCCGTCCCATCCTCCTCAACCCCTCGGCTCCTCGACCCCTTCCTCAGGTGTTTGAAGGATCGCCGCCCAGACCCTATGCTGGTGCGGCATGAACCGAATCGCGGAAGGTCAGGCGTCATCGTGAAGCAGATCAACGGGCTGGAGCAAATCCCGGACGCGCTGCGGGGCTGCGTGCTGACCATCGGCAATTTTGACGGCGTACATCGGGGGCAGCAACAAATTCTCGCGCAGGCTGGCCTAATCGGCGCCCGAACGCACCAAAAAGTCGTGGTACTCACCTTCGATCCGCATCCCCTGGAGATCGTTAGTCCCGGTCGGGCGCCGGAGCGGCTCATGCCGCTTTCGGAGAAGGTCAGCCGTCTTGCGGAAGCCGGCGCGGAGGCCGTCGTCGTCGCCAGGAGCGAGCCCGCCCTGCTCTCATTGGAGCCGCACGAGTTCATCGAGTCCGTCATCGAGCGGAAATTCAAGCCGTCGCACGTCGTCGAGGGATGGTCTTTCGGATTCGGCAAAGGCCGAAAGGGAACGCCCGACGTGCTCCGGGATTTGGGAGCACAACACGGCTTTGAGGTCTTCATCGTCGAGCCCGTCAGATTGCAAGTGGCGGACGATGAGACCGTGCTGGTCACGAGCTCGATGATCCGAGAATTGATCCGCGCGGGGCAGGTCGATCGCGCCCGTCTCTGTCTGGGTCGGCCCTACGCTCTTTTCGGTGAAGTGGCAACCGGCCACGGGCGGGGCAGCAAACTCGGGTATCCAACGGCCAACCTTGGCCAGATCGACCAGTTGATCCCGGCGGAGGGTGTCTACGCTGGAAGAGCCGAGGTCTGCGGCGGATGCTATGATGCCGCTATCAGCATCGGCACGACTCCAACCTTCGGAGACGGCTCTTTGCAGGTGGAAGCCTTCTTGCTGGACTGCTCCGTCGAGTTATACGGCCAGCCGATGAAGCTGGAGTTTCTGCGATTCTTGAGAAGCCAACAGCGCTTCGAGTCCCCGGAAGCCCTGACCGCACAAATCGAACAGGACGTTCAACAAGTGCGGACAACTGACTGCTGAGCACAAAATCAGAGCCCAGAGTCCCGGCGCGCCGGGAACGGGTCAGAGGAACCGCTTAAATGACGTCCCTCGTCGAACAATATCGCGCTGCCGGCAGCCTGATCGACCAATGGTCGCGCGTGCTGCTGCTGACGCATGAGCGACCCGACGGCGATGCCCTCGGCTGCCTGATCGGACTCTCAAGAATGCTCCGCGCCGCCGGCAAGGACGTGACCGCGGTATGCTTCGGAGCACCGGGCCCCCGCTACGCGAAATTGGTCACCTCCGCCGAACTCACGATCCAGCCCGAAGACAGTTTTGAAGTCGCACTCAGCACTCAGCACTCAGCACTCAACACTCAGTTCGATGGGACGATCATCGTTGACACGTGCGCGCTGAGCCAATTAACGCCGGCCGCCGATTTCCTGAAATCAAAAGCGGTTCCGATCGTCGCAATCGACCATCACGCTACACGCGACGACATCGCCGACTGCGCCGTAATCGATCCTTCCGCCTCTGCGTCGAGTCTGCAAGTGCTGGAACTCGCCGAAACGATGGGCTGGCCGATCGATCTTGAAACTGCCGCCGCATTATTTACTGGAATTGCCACCGATACGGGCTGGTTCCGTTTCTCCAACACGGACGCACGAACACTCCAAGCCGCCGCGCGCCTGGTTGAGTGTGGTGTGCAACCCCACGAACTGTACCAGACCTATTACATGTCTGACGGACCGGCGAGGTCGCGGCTCCTCGGGGCCACACTCTCGCAACTTGAACTTCACGCGGAGGATCGAGTCGCCGTCCTGTGCATGACGCCGGACCTGCTGCAGCGCTGCGGCGCCACGCGGGCCGACGCCGAGGATCTGGTGGGCGAACCCATGCGGATCGGTACGGTGGAGGCATCGGTACTGTTGAGTTCACTCGATGCCGGTGTGATTAAGGTAAGTCTTCGCAGCAAGCGTTTCGTCAATTGCGCCTCCCTCGCGGCTGAATTCGGCGGCGGCGGACATGAGCGCGCCGCGGGCGTGCGGATCAAGAGCGATCTTCAGTCCGTCAAGGAACTCATTCTCACCGCCGTCAAGAAGCAACTGCCATCAACGGAGGCGACGGGAGGATCCGCATGAGTACTTCGCGCGTCGTCTGTGCGACGATTCTCGTTTCCGCCTGCTGGATCTCCAGCGCATCGGCGATTCCAGACCGGCTCCTGCGGGCGACGCCACAGGAGATCATCGCGGCGCTGTACCTTGAGCCCGACACGACGGCTGACACTGAGGGCACACCGGGCGAGATGCTCATCGGCGCGCTCAGTCGGGCGCGCGGAATGGGACTGTTCGGCGAGCTTGACAGCGACACACGACTGATCTTCGATTTGCTGCACTGCTGGCCGGTCCTGCATCGCTACCCTCGAGCGTATTTGCTGCACGACATTGGATTGCGACGCCTGGAGACGGGCGGCAACCGCCTCGACCGCCTGGCGATGTCGCTGGTTCTCCAAACCGGTGCCGACACCGCAGCGGTGCAGGCACTGGTTCAGCAATTCCTGAACAGTTACACCAATGAAGAATCGGGCCGGCTTGAGAAGGTCACCATCGCCGGACACTCCTTCCATCGCCTGACTGATTCT
>JADFJZ010000238.1 GCA_022565195.1 Planctomycetota bacterium
GCGGTCGATCCGACGAGCCCGGTCACCGGCGGGGCGCTGCTGGGCGATCGGCTGCGGATGATGCGGGCCGAGCCGGACGAGGGCTTCTTCGTACGCAGCTTGTCGTCGTCGAACGAGCAGGGCGGACTTGGCCCACGTGTCGGGCAAGTTATCGAATTGCTGGACGGATTCGGATTCGACACCATCCTGCTCGAGACAGTGGGAGCGGGTCAGGGCGACACCGCCGTGCTTCAAATCACCAAAGAGGTTCTCCTGCTGCTCATGCCCGACAGCGGCGACGACATCCAGTTCTCCAAGGCCGGCATCATGGAAATCGCCAGCGCCTACGTTCTCAACAAGTGCGACCTGCCCGGCGCCGACGCCACCCACGGCAATCTCCTGAATACGGTGGGCGGGGATCGCCCGATCTGGCGGGTGAGTGCGCTCCACGACGAAGGGCTCGAAACAGTGGCGGACTGGGTCGCGAACTGAACCGTCCGCAATGGGGCATTTCGCTTGTCTTCAGGCCGTCCGTCCTATATAATGGAATCGACTCTGGAAAGAGGAGTTTCCGTGATGGGTAGATTCTCCACGCGACGCTTCCACGTCACCGCCGCGTTATTGTGTTCGTTGTGCATCACGCGCACTCTAACTGCACAGGATCTCCGGATTTTTGAGGACCGCTTCGTTGCGTTGGCCGAAGCGCGTAAGACGTGCCAGCCACTCGTGCTGCACTTCTACGACTCTCAAACACGCAGTTATGTCGGCGGCGGGGAATGGATCAGCCCGCAGGCGCGAATCCGTGTTTTTTACTCGGCTCAACCTGAGCTGCGCGATAAGGCTTTGAAGAAAGCGGTTGTTCTGCTGTTGCCGATGTCCGACTGGCGCGGCCCTGCGGCGGACTTGGGAGTGACCAGCAGCGAAGGTCTCGCCAGCCTGTCGCCATACGAACTGACACAGGTTGACGCTGCCGGAAAATGGGGAGGGCTGATCTTCCGCTGAGGGCGACCGATGTTGCGGAGAACGTCTCCGGTGGAGACGTACAAGTATGTTGATGGCGTCGTCGAGAAGTTCAACGCATACGCCGAGCAGGATATCTTGCCGAAGTTAACGACGCGCACACTGACGCTCGCCCAAATCACGACAGGGTTGCGGTACATCACGACCAGAGAGTTGCCGGAGCATGAGAGCGACGTGCTTGAGTTGCTGACGATGCATCTCACCGGCAAAGAAGTGCTGCCCGTCTACGAGGACGCACTGCGGACGGCGGATTGGTATGACCTTGGCCCGGCTCGGCTGACCCGTACCTTGGCGTCGGCCATAATCAACAAACCGCACGAGCAGCGCGATCGACTGTACGAAAGAAGGATCACCGACCTGGGCAGGCCGGCAGGCCTGACGATGCTGGATATGATCAAACCACATCAGAAACCGGCGGCCAAGAGACGATTGGTCAACTTGATACGCAAGACGACCCGCATCAAACCACCCGAGCCCGTCAAGACCTGGACGAATGCTACAGAAGGCGAGCTGTCGATCCTGAAAGCCAAGTGGGAGTCTCTAATCGACCCCGGCGGCGAGGTTCGAGAGGCGCTGGTACAGGCGGCCAAGAACCCACAGACCCAGCCCAGTTCTGCACCGGACGGACTGAGTTCGGAGGCTCAGGAAGAACACTAGCGGCTCACATGGTGACACGGAGGACCCGGCTCATCTGGCCTCCGGCTATCGCACTCTTTCTTGGCCAATGCGCTCGCTCGGCGCACTGGCGGAGCGCCGCGAAATCCTCTAATATTCCCCCTCTGCGATCGTTCGCCGAACCACTCAATACCAGGAGTCTCGACCACTCATGCGGATTCTGACTGTCATCAAGCAAGTGCCCGATTCCAACGCGTCGATCAAGATCGGCGAGGACGGCCGATCGATCGAGACCGCCGGCCTGAAACTCGTGCTGAACCCGTTCGACGAGTTTGCCGTCGAGCAGGCGGTACAGTTGCGCGAGAAGGACTTGCCTGTCGAGGAAATCGTTGCCCTGACGATCGGGTCTGGGAAATCGGGCGAGATTCTGCGGACGGCGCTCGCCATGGGCGCGGACCGCGGCATTCACTTGAACGACGACGCCTTCGTGAGCCACGACGAATTGTATCTGGCCGAGGTGATTTCGCTGGCGATCAAGCAGCAGCCGCAGCCGTTCGACTTGATCCTCATCGGCAAACAGGCCATCGACATGGACGCCGGCGAGATCGGCCCGGCGCTGGCGGAGTTTCTGGATCTGCCGCACGTCGGAGCGATCGTCAGCCTGGAGGCGGAGGCGGACAAAATCACCGCGCGGCGGCGCATCGAGGGCGCCGAAGAAGTAATGGAATGTCCCCTGCCCGTGCTGCTGACCTGCGAAAAAGGCTTGGTCGAGGCTCGCTACCCTTCATTGCCGAACCTTATGAAGGCGAAGAAGAAACCCGTCGAGACGATCGGCAGCGGCGATTTGCAGGGCTTTGGTGAACTCGGCGGTCCTCGAAGCGAAGTGCTCTCGCTCACCCCGCCCGCGGCCCGCGGCGCCTGCCAGATCGTCGAGGGTGAACCGGCAGAGATGGCGCGAGAACTCGTGCGCTTGTTGCGCGAAGAAGCGAAAGTGATTTGAGAGTTTCGGAGTTTGAGAGTTTAAGAGTTTAGGAGTTAGGTGCTCTGATGAGCAAGATTCTTATTTTTGCAGAGCAGCGCGGTGGGGACTTGCATCCCGCCGTTCGTCAATTGTTGACCGCCGCCCGCGAGATTGACGGTGGGGCGGAGATTACCTTCTGCCTGGTCGGTGCAGGACTGACCACACTGGCGAGTGAGCTGAGCAAGTACGGCGTGGCCGGAGTTGTCGCGGTCGATGATCCCAAGCTGGAACGGTACCGCCCGCAGCCGTATACCAACGCGCTGTCGGCGGCGATCGGCACCGTACAACCGAACATCGTTCTGCTGCCGGCCACGTTCATGGGTCGCGATCTCGCGCCGCGTGTGGCGGCGCGCTGCAATGCGGCACTCGCCACCGACTGCGTCGAAGCCAAACTCGACGGCGACGCTTTGATCGTCAAACGACCGGCCTACATGGGCAAAGCGACGGCGGAATTGAAGCTGGCCGGCGATCGGCTGAAGGTCGTCTCGATTCGGCCGAACACCTTCGCCGCCGCCGACGTTCAGGAGGGCGCGTCGGCGAACATCGAGGTGCTCGATTTCACGCCTGACGCTTCCGACGAGAAGCTCATCAATCGTGAATTGGTCGGCACGACGAGCGGAGTTAAGGACGTCACTGAAGCGGACATCGTGGTCAGCGGCGGCCGATCGCTCAAGTCAGAGGAGAATTTCAAAATTATTTATGACCTCGCGAAAGTGCTTGACGCAGCGGTGGGCGCTTCTCGGGCAGCCTGCGACGCAGGCTACCAGCCGCACAGCCGCCAGGTCGGCCTGACCGGCAAGACCGTCACGCCGAAGCTCTACATGGCCTTGGGCATCGACGGCGCGATTCAGCACCTGGCCGGCATGCGCGGCAGCAAGGTCATCGTCGCCATCAACACCAAGAAAGAAGCGCCCATCTTCAATGTGGCGACCTACGGCTGCGTGGCGGATTTGTTTGTCATGGCGCCGCTGTTGGTGGAAGAGTTTAAGAAGGTGCTGAAATAGAAGATGGCTTCAGGCGTCGGGCTTCAGGCGTCGGGCCTCGGGGAGTGATGAACAGAGATCACCGAAAACTGAAAGTCTTTCACCTTGCGGATGACCTGGTCGTCGATGTTTATCGCTGCACGCGATCATTCCCCATCGAAGAGCGGTTCGGACTCCAGGCACAGATCAGGCGCGCCACAGTTTCTGTCCCGACCAACATCGTCGAGGGCTGTGCCCGCAAAACGCTGAAGGATTATTTGTACTTCATGAACATCGCTTTGGCCTCCGCTTCCGAGGTACGATACCTGCTGCAGCTATCTCGCAGATTGGGTTTCCTCTCCGACACAACCCAACCTGAACTCGTAAGACGATTCGACGAACTCATACGTAGCTTGCACAATCTGATCGCAGCGCTGGACGCCAAGCCAGCTCAAGTGATGCGGAGTTCCCGTCGCCCGAAGCCTGAAGCCCGAAGTCCGATGCCCAATCCGGAGCCACAGTGTCGCCAACCGCAATAACGATCCTCCTCTTCGCCGGCTGGGGCCTGTTTGCCTGGATTGCTCAGCGGCGATGGTAGCTGATGATGATCGGCCGA
>JADFJZ010000239.1 GCA_022565195.1 Planctomycetota bacterium
GTGGTAAGCGGCTTCGAGGGTGGCGGTTCCGGAGGAGATCAGAGCCAGGTCCGCTACCGAGAGCAGTTCCGCGTTGCCGCCCGCATGGAACTGCACCGGCACGTCAATCCCGTGCGAGACTTCTTCGAGGAGCGGCCTGACCAGGTCGTTGGCGACGGATACGAGGATCCTCAAGTTGGGGAATCTCGCGCGGAGTTGCTCGGCCACCTGGAGCTGACCCGGGAAGTTCTCCCCCACGACGTGCCGCCGGGAGCCCGGCATGATGGTCAAGATGGGTCGGCCTCCGTCGCGAAGCCGCTTCAAAATGCCCGCGTCGGTTTCCCTGGCGGCCAGTGACGCAAACAGAGGATGCCCGACGTAGCTGGCCTCAACCCCGAAGGCCCGATAATACGGCTCCTCGAAGGGCAGAATGCAGGCCATGCGATCCACGGCAGAACGCACGCGGGCGATCCTGAGATTCTCTGCCCAAGCCCAGAGCTGCGGGGCGATGTAGTATAACACCGGGATTCCAAAGGACTTAGCTCGCTTGGCGACCCGCAGATTGAGGATCGGCGCGTCAATGACGACGGCGGTGTGGAAGTCGCCGCCGGCAAGCTCCTGCCTCACCAGACTGAGCATCCTGTAAGCGTGGTGGACATGGCCGAAAGCCCCGACCAGCATCGAGGAATGCTGGCTCATGTCGTAGATGGACTTACATCCTGCCTGTTGCATGAGGGGCCCGGCCACGCCGGTGAAGCGGACCTCCGGGCAGAGTGCTCTGACGGCACGAATGAGCGACGCGCCATGAAGATCAGCACTCGGCTCAGCCGCGCTGATGAAGATGTGCGGTGGCGTCGAAATAGCGGCCATCCGGCCAATATACGGATTGTTTGTTCCCTCACCAGCCTAGATCGTGTAGAATTGCCCTCGCTGCGAGATTCGGTCGAGCGGTGATCGAGAATCGACCTTTCGTGCGCTTGGTAGGGTGCGGCATTTTGCCCTTGATCAAGCGTCGCAATGTGCGTATTGTACTTAATTTTGGCCACTAGAGATGGACCTATTGCGGGTTCCCGAACAGCCTCTGGCCAGTGCCCGGTTGACTATTGTGCGCCGAGATAAACCGGGTTGGGGACGGGTCCAATGATCAATCAGGATTTTGGAGGTGTCATTTGACGGCGGATCTGGTGCAGCAGTTAATTGATTCGGGAATCCACTTCGGGCATAAGGCCAGTCGTTGGAATCCCAAGATGAAGCCCTATATCCTGAGCAAGCACAACACGGTTCACTTGATCAACATCCGCGAGACGGTTCGCGGGTTGCTGCGGGCAAAGAAGTTCATCACGGACACGGTGCGCAACAACAAAGATGTTCTGTTCGTGGGCACCAAACGACAAGCCAAGTCCTCGATCCAAGCGCACGCCGAGCGCGTCGGCATGCCGTATGTGGCAGAACGCTGGCTCGGCGGCACATTGACCAATTTCCGCACAATTCGGGCGCGTCTGGCCCGGCTGGAAGAACTCGAACAGCTCGAAGAGAGCGGACAGTTGTACAAAGAGAGCAAGAAGGCGATTGCCCGTCTGACGCGCGAGCGCAAGAAGATCCTGCGGAACCTGTCGGGAATTCGCAATATGTCTGAGCTTCCCGGTGCGGTCGTGATCATCGACGCCAAGCATGAGCACAACGCCGTGCTCGAATGCAAGAAGCTCGGCGTGCCCAGTATTTGCCTGATCGATACGGATTCTGATCCGGATCTGGTCGACCTCCCGATCCCCGGCAATGACGACGCGATTCGCGCCATTGAACTGATCATTTCCGAGCTGGCGGACGCCGCCGCAGCGGGCAAGCTGGGCCGGTCCGGAGATTCTGATCGGAAGGGGTCTTCAACCGGCGCTCCAGGGCAGAAGCGCTCACGCCGACCGACAACATCGCAACTGGCCTCCGAGCAGAACGAACAGACCGAATCGGCCGGCGAACCGGCGAAAGCAGCCGAATCAACAGAGGCTGCTTCATCCGGAGGCGCGGATGCTCCGGCCGTTGTGGCCGTTGGAGAAACGGCGTCGTCCGCCGACCACGCCACCGAAAGCCCGACCTGAATCTGAAATTCGCAAGCAGTGCAGAATCCGATCCAACGCGCCGCCGCAGGGTGATCCCGGCGGCCCGGGTTGAGGAACAAGTATACGAGGAGCAATGATGGCAGCGACGATCTCGGCATCTCAAGTCAAGTCCCTGCGGGACAAGACGGGCATCAGCATGAGCGATTGCAAGAAGGCGCTGGTCGAGGCGGATGGCGATGAGACCCAGGCCATGGACATTCTGCAGAAGCAATATGCCGGCCAAATGGAAAAACGCGCCGATAAGGAAGCCGCCAACGGCCGAATCGGCGCCTTTGTCGACGGTAAGGTCGGCGCCTTGGTTGAGTTGCGCTGCGAGACTGATTTTGTGGGCAGCAGCGATCACTTCAAGTCGGCTGCCGACGCGCTGGCCCGGCTGGCTTCTGAGGGCGGAGTGACCGATCCCGATCAATTGCTGCAAACCAAGGCGGACGATGGGACCACAGGCCAGGACATCATCGCAGCAGCCTACGGCACTTTGAAAGAAAACATAAAACTGGCTCGCGTCGCCCGCATTGAAGGCGGCGTCGCATGTTACGTGCATCATAACGGACTGGTGGGCACGGTGATTGCCGCGGACGGCGACGGCGGCGGAGTGGCCAAGCAGATCTGCATGCACACCGCCGCTCAGCAGACACTCGACGGCCTGAATCGCGACGACGTCGATGCGACCGAAGTCGAGAAAGCGCGCGAATTGATGAAGGACCAAGCCAAGGGCAAACCCGAAAACATTGTTGAAAAGATCGTCGCCGGTAAGATGAACAAGTGGTACGGTGAGCGCGTGCTGCTGGAGCAGCCCTTCGCCCTGGACGACAAGAAGACGGTGGGCCAGGTGGCCAAGGATGCGGGCATCGCGATTTCGGGCTACCTGAAGTTTGAACTCGGCGTCAAGAGCAACTAGCCTTCGCGCCCGGCGGGATCAGTGATGGCCGACCGCAAGTACAAACGGGTTCTCCTCAAGATCAGCGGCGAAGGCCTGTGCCGAAAGGGTGGATTCGGCATCGACGGCGAACAGCTCGACAAAATCGCCGGCGAACTCAAATCGGTCGTGGAAACCGGAGTGCAGCTCGCTCTGGTGGTCGGCGGGGGCAATTTCATCCGTGGAAACGAACTGGCCAAACACTCCCATATCCCGCGCGCGACGGGACACTACATGGGCATGCTTGGCACGGTCATCAACGCTCTGGCCGTCCAGGAAACGCTCGAACGGTTCGGGCTTGAGACGCGCGTGCAAAGCGCGATCGCGGTGGATCGCGTATGCGAGAAATTCATCAGGCGGCGGGCCATTCGCCATCTCGAAAAGAACCGCGTCGTGATCCTGGCCGGCGGCACGGGCAATCCCTTCGTGACCACAGACTCCTGCGCCGCACTCCGCGGCACGGAGCTGGCGGTGGATATTGTCATGAAGGCGACAAAAGTCGATGGTGTCTACTCGGCAGATCCCGAGACAAACCCCAGCGCCGAGTTCTACCCCAACCTGACCTATAACGAAGTCATCGACCGGCGGCTCAAGATCATGGACCTCAGTGCCATCGACCTGTGCCAGCAAAGCAATCTGCCGATCCTGGTCTTCAAGCTGGGCACGCAGGGAAACATGCTCAAGGCGATTCAAGGCCAGCAAGTCGGAACGCTCATCAGCGTCAAATAGCCCCACTCGGCCGCCCGCTGTGGCACGTTCCCCTGTGGGGACGTTCACCGATCAACCGATAGTTGTGTTGTGAACACTTCAATCGATACACGCAGGCCGATGACGCGAGATACGGCGACGAAGTGGCTGATCATCGCGGCGGCGGTGTTCCTCGATGTCATTCTGCTCGGCGCATTGGATCTGAAGTTTGACCTGCAAAGCCTCATCAGACCGCTTGGCTTCGCGGCCTTGCTGACCGCGGTCGGTCTCTACTATCGATGGCGCAATGAATCCGATTTCGTGCTGTGCGTGAATGCCTTGCTGCACTTGGTGCTGTTCTCATCGAGCTACACGATTCTCATGTATTGCCTGGCGACCTTCAACCGCCCGCTGATCGACCCAGTGCTCGTCGATATCGACGCCGGTCTGTGTTGCCACTTGCCCGCAATCTTGAGCTGGGCCAAGGCTCACCCA
>JADFJZ010000240.1 GCA_022565195.1 Planctomycetota bacterium
ACATGACCGACGCTGCGGACGAAATGAACGATGATGCCCTCGCAGTGGCCGCCGACGCCCAGGAAGATGCCATCGAGGATCTGAAGCGCGCTTTGGAGAAGTTGACCAAGCGGCAAAAGCAGGACGTTGAGAAGCCTGATCTCAAAGAACTGGCCGACGAGCAAGCCAAGACCAGCGAACAGACTGCTCAATTGGCCGAGCAAATGCAGGACAACGAGGCCTCGTCCGAACCCACTCCAGGCCAGGACAACGTGGAAATGAGCCGGCAACACATGGACGCCGCCACGGAGCAATTGAACCAAGAGAACGCCGCCGCAGCCGCGCAACAACAGCAACAAGCCGTCGATCAACTGGAGCAGGCCAAGAAGCAGATTCAACAGAGAATCGACCAAATCAAACGCGAGTTGCAGCAGCAAAAGCTGGCGGACCTGGAGAAGAAGTTCAAAGACATGTTGACCAAACAGCAGGCCGTCAACCGCCGCACGATCGAGCTCGACGCGATTCCGCGCGACCAATGGAAACGGCGCGAGCAACTGCGTGCGGCCGAACAGGGCCAAAAGGAGCGCGGCCTGGGCGAGTTGGCCGACGTGTGCCTGGGCATCCTGCGCGATGATGGCACGACGACCGTGCTGCCGCAGCTCGTCGAATACCTGCGAGATGACATGCTCGCCGTCGCCGTGCGGCTGACCGATTCAAAGGTCGGCCTGCGGACGCAGGCTGCGGAGGAAGACATCGTCGCGACAATCGAGGATATTCTGGAGGCCATCGAGCAGAATGAGTCGCAGGCCGACCTGGCGCAGGATCAGAATCAGCAGGACCAACAGGGGCAGCCGGGCGAACCCGGCTTGCTTCCGACGTCGGCGGAGTTGAAGCTGCTCGCCCGACTCCAGACACGTGTGTTTCGCCGAACAAAGGCGTTTCAGCGCGCCGGAGAAAGCGACCCCGACCAACTCAGCCGACTTGCCGAAAAGCAAACCGGCGTCGCGAAGATGGCCTCCGAGATGAACAGCAAGCTGACGCGACAGCCCGCGACCAAGGGAACACATGACTAGACTCGTCATGCACAGCATCATCGCCACCGGCCTGTCGGGCATCGCCCTCTTGCCCCGACCGGTTCTCGCGATGACACTGCAAAGCGAGCAAGACAATCCTCAGCACTCAGCACTCAGCACTCAGCACTCAGCCCTTGACGTCGTCGAGCGGTTCGTCGAGTACGTCCAGCAGCGCGAATCCTATCCGGAAACAGCCCGCCGATTCGTCGCCGAAGAATGGCAGAGACGCAAAGACGGCACGGCCCTGCGTACATTCATTCCCGAGGCGCTCGCGGTTTTGCACCCGCGATTCAAGATCGGCTTGGATGCCTACGAAGCCCGGCAGTACGGTTACTGCGCCAAGATCATGGGCGAGCTGTCCTTGAATTCCAATCGCTATCTGTCCTCGTACGCCGCGCTGTTCCAGACCAAAGCGCTCGTGCAGGAAGTCCAACTCGAATACGCTGCCATGCTGCTGAACTTCTATTTGCGTGAAGACTTCGACGTGTCGGAGTACTGCCTCGACGTCGCGGAAATGAAGTTCCTGCAAGGCTACTGCCTGTTTCACACCTTCCAGATCGAGCAGGCCCGCGACGCACTGAACCATTTTCTGGAAGACTATCCCGAGAGTGACCCTGCGCTGCGCGCGTCAGCCCGCGAGTTGCTGCAAAGCATGTCGCCGCCGCCGCGCAAAGACCTGGGCCAAGTCGCGCACTTGATGGCCGAAGCCGGGCTGTGGCTGACCGAGGGCGAAACCGGTATCGATCCTCAAATCCAGCAGGCCAAAGCCTTGATGATCCTTGAGGAAATGATCCGCAACGCCCAGCAACAGGAGCGCCAGCAGCAACAGCAACGACAAGGCCAGGGGCAACCCTCCGCCCAGCAAGCTCAGACTCCTCAGCGGCCTGCCGAGCAGTCAGCCTTGCCGCAGGGTAAAGCGACGCAGGGCCAACTGCACAGCGCCCCGCGCGCCGCTCCGGGCGAGGTCTGGGGCAGCATGAAGCCGCAGCAACGCGCCCGCATCTTGCAGGTCTTGCAAGAGAACTTCCCCAACCGCTACCGTCAACTGGTTGAGCAATACTACAAGGAGCTTGCCCGCGAACAATGACTCGATCCGTTGGAATCATCGCTGCTACGCTGCTGATCGGCGCCGGGCAAACTCTCTCGGCCGGCGCGGACTTCGGCGAGCTCAGTCGAGGCGCGGTGCCGGTCGAAGCCACGCGCATTGACGGCTCGGTGATCACAGGAGAATGGCTGCCCGTCGATGAGCCGGGCAAGATCGGCCTGCGCACGAAGGATCGGCGGGAGATCCTGTCCGCAGACGATTTGATCTCGCTGCGTTTCATCGACGCATTTGCGCCGACCCGTTCGCAAGAGTGGGCGGTGACGGTGTGGTGCGACAATGGTTCGATCATTCCGGCGGACATCATCGACGGGGACGAGACCGCGGTGCGTCTCAAGACGCCCTTCGCCGAGCGGGTCACCGTGGCTTTGAAGGACATCGCCGCCATCCAATGGAACCGCCACCAGGCCAGGTTCGGCAAACTCATGCAGGAGCATCTTGCCGCACGAAGCGAGTCGAAGGATACGCTCATCGCGCTCCGCGAGAACAAGCCCCGATCGCTGGAGGGCGCCATCGAAGCCATCTCCGGCGATGGCGGCTCGTTCAACTTCCGAAACAGGGTCTTGCGCTTCACTTCCCGCAACGCAGTTGGACTGGTCTTGGCCGCCGTAGCCGGTGCCAAGCCGGCCCCCGCAGTATGCGTGATCGATGACGGATATCGCATCGCAGGCCACATCCTCCGCACCTCCTCGGACACGATTTCGATACGCGGCGTTTCAGATGCGACCATCTCGCTTTCCGTTCCCACCATTCACGAGATTCGATTCAATAGCACTCGCGTTGTGTACCTCAGCGATTTGAAACCGAGCGACGAACAGCAGCGCAGCGTGTTCGACATCCGTTGGCCGGTCCGCTTTGACAGGGCGGTCAGCAACCGGCCGCTGGCGCTGAACGGGCGATCGTACGCCAAGGGCCTCGGCGTACATGCTCACAGCGAGATCACCTACCAACTTGACCAGGCCTACCGATCGTTTGCTGCCACGATTGGCATCGACGACTTCACCCGGCCCGCCGGCCACGTGATCTTCCAAGTGTTCGGCGACGATCGCGAACTGTTCAGCAGCGGCCCAATCACTGGCCGGGACGATCCGCGAGACGTGCTCGTGGATCTGGCCGGCGTGCGCGTCATCCGATTGGTCGTCCAACAGGCGGAGCAACTCGACATTGGTGACCACGCCGACTGGGCGAACGCCCGCCTGATCAAGTAGTTGCGCTCCGCACACGCTTCCCGTCAAGCCGCAGCCCATCCAGGCATCCCATCGGTCCGAAAACAGAGTATCGTCGATCCTCACCATCGGATTTCCCGCCGTGCCCTCGCCTCTCCGCAGGAGCAGCCGATGTCTGAATGCATAGAATCTTCTAATAATTGCCGGTTTTTGTGCAATTGGGCTCCTTTCGCTGTGCGGACGGCGTATAATTGGCATCGGAACGTGCCGACTGCGGGGAAGGAACAGCCACGGAGCAGGTCTGCGACTGCATCTGCGTTGGCGGTGCTCTGCCAAATCCATTTCGAGTTTTGACCCGCGGGATCCGGCCCATGTGCGTCGAGAGGAAGGTAGTAACTTCGTGAGTAGGCCGACGCATTCTGGATTCGCCATGCGAAGCTCGATCGCATTGATCGTCGTGGCGTGCTGCCTGCTTGCGCAGCGCCAACGCACGACTTTTGCGGGCGATGCCCCGCCGCCGCTGCTGCCCACGACGCTCGAAGACTTCTTCCTGCCGGGGACGCAGCCCGATCCCGACGGCATCGAACTAACGCCCATTGAGCCCGCGTCGCCGCTGTGTCAACTCTGCCACGGTTTCTTCACGCCGGAACTCGGCCAGCCGCACGAAGCCGAGCCCTTCCGCAACTGGGCCGGCAGCATGATGGGCCAAGCGTCGCGAGATCCGATCTTCTATGCCTGCCTGACCATCGCCAATCAGGACGCCGGCGAGAGCGGCGACCTGTGTATCCGCTGCCACGCACCCGGCGCCTGGCTGGGCGGGCGCTCCACGCCCACCGACGGCTCCGCCTTCGGCGAGCTGGTCGATTTC
>JADFJZ010000241.1 GCA_022565195.1 Planctomycetota bacterium
GGACTCGATGTTCGTGGGCTATCCGGGCGGAGACTTCTGGCAGATCGGCCCCTGGCTTCGCCCCTATACCCAGATTCCGGACACCAGCAAGACCGTGATGATCAAGGAGACCAAGGGATTCTACAGTGCCTATTGGAGAAACTACATTTGGGTGAACGACACGGAAAAGCGCTACTCCATGGGCAACCACGGTCGCGTACGCGAGCATATGGTCGGTTTTGTCGATGCGCACGCGGCAGCGGTGCTCTACGAGGTCCGATCGGACGTCAAGGCGATCAACTGGCCCAATGCCCAAGTGGTTCATTCGGGCAATTTCGAGCTCCGGGGATCGTGGCTCGAATGGTACAATATCGATCAAGCAACATTCAGTCTATTCGCACACTTGATGTACAGCGGCCCGGACTGGAAAGAGCATTGCTTCCCGGCGCCGTTTGTCTTCGATCCCGCGCTGCAGTGGTGAGCCGGTGTTGTGTTGTGGTGGCCAACGATTTCTGTATTGCAAATGAAACTTGAAACAAGATCGTCGCGACTTCGGAACGGCTGCCAAACGGCAAGCCGACGGCTGGATTCTCCGAACTGACTTTCCCGGCGCGCCGGGATTTGGCAGACTCTTCGTCTCGCTTTGCCTGTGCAGCAACCGACGATAAAAGGAGACCTTGCGAATGGCAGACGCGCAATCCAGACTCTCGCCCAAGTTGATCGCGGGCGCTGTGCTGATTCTGGCTCTGGCGGGGTTCGCTTTCTCCAGATACTTCCGCGGCAACGAAAACACGACCCCGCCCAGCCCCACGTACGAAGCATTGATGGCCGACAAGGCGTCCGAAGGTTACCGGGCGCCGCCCACGCGGACCGATATGGGGACTCCCGGCGCGGGCGCGTCGCGACTGAGCGGCGCCGAGGACTCCGCCGAGGAGGAGGCCCAGGAGGAGCAGGGCATCGACCGCAAGAAACGAAAGGACCGCAAGAAGAAGACCAGGAGAGAATCCGAGAAAGACGATCACGGCATTTATCGATTCGAAGACGGCCGGATCGACCGCAAGAAAATGCCACCCATGGGCGGCTGAGGGTCGGACGGTTCGGAGCTGGTCTTCAGGATTCGTCCGGAGCGACGTCACAGAAGGCCCTGTAGCGGCCTGCGAGTCGCAGGCTGCCACGCCAAGGCTGAAACCACTCTAAGACGGTGAACAACTTTCGATCAAGTCGTCGATGCGCCCGATCGACAAGCAAATGCACGTGTCGGCGGCGCCGTAATAGACTTTGAGCGTGCCGTCGTCCTCCGGTATGACGCCGCAACTGAACACGACATTGCCGATATCACCGATGCGCTCATACAGCTCTCGCGGCATGAGCACCGGAATGAGCGATCGACCGAGCACCTTGCTCGGATCGTCCAAATCGAGCAAAACGGCGCCCAGGCGATAGATCGGGCCGGCGCTGGTATCCTTGACACCGTGATAGATCTCCAGCCAGCCCCGCTCGGTCTCGATGGGCGGAGCGCCGGCGCCGATTCGTGTGCAATCCCAATGCCCCGCGCGCGGGGCCATCACCACTTGATGATCCCCCCAATACTTCAAGTCCTTGGAGTAGCTGACCCAGATGCTGCCCCCCCCGCCTGAGGCCGGGCGGGCGAACCGGCAGTAGCGACCGCCGATCTTCCGGGGAAACAGCGCCGCATTCTTCGACGACGGCATGTTGATCAGCCCGTGGCGCTCGAACGATTTGAAATCGGCCGTGGTCGCCAGGGCCACCGTCGGCCCCAGTTCGCCGAAGGCCGTGTACATGATGTAATACACGCCGTCCATCAGCGTGATGCGCGGGTCTTCGATGCCGTGGGTCTCATAGACCGCCATGGGCCCGTTCTCGACCGGCCACATCACGGGGAAGTCGTCCACCTTAAACTGGTAGCCGTCTGGGCTGTGCGCCAGCACAAACACCGACCGCCCTTGCAGGTTCTCCACGCGCAAGAGCAGCAGATACTCACCGTTGTACTTTGTCGCAGCCGCATTGAAGACCGTGTTGCACTTGAAAGGAATGTCTTCCAGCTCGATGATCGGGTTGCCGTCGTAGCGATGGAGAAGGTCGCGCGATTTGTGTTTGGACAATGATCAGTTCCCGAAAAAAGATTGACGAACCGCCATACTTCTACGGACGGAGCGAGCAGGTGTCAATCATTTTCGCTGATCGATGGGCACATAAGGTCGCAGGGCCGGGCCGGTGTACTTGCTGCGCGGCCGAATGATGCGGTTGTTGAAATGTTGCTCCGCCGCGTGCGCCGCCCACCCGATCACGCGACTGGCCACGAACAACGGAGTATAGACATCCGTCGGCAATTTCATGAGGTAGTACACCAGGCCGCACGGATAATCGACATTCGGGAAGATCTTCTTTTCCTCATCCATGGTGTTTTTCACAGCCATGTAAATGTCGATCCACTTCTCCTGGCCGACCTTCTTGGCCAGGACCGTCATCTTGGCTTCGAGAATCCGGGCCCGGTGGTCGCCGCTCTTGTAGACACGATGGCCGAAGCCCATGATCTTGACCTTGTTCGTGATCGCGTCCTCGGTCCAGGCTTTGGCCTCCTCGGCCGTCTTGAAGCGGTTGATCAGCTTCATCGCCTCTTCGTTCGCCCCGCCGTGCAGCGGGCCTTTGAGCGTGCCGATGCCGGCCACCACCGCCGAAACCATGTCGCTCATCGTGCTGGTGCAAACGCGCGAGCAGAAAGTGGAGGCGTTGAAGCCGTGCTCGGCATAGAGCACCAGCGTGAGATTGAGCAGCCGGGTGTGCAGATCGCTCGGCTCGCAGCCGAAGCACTGATACAAGAACTGGGCCGCATTCGACAAGCCCGCCTTGGGCCCCATCGGATCCTTGCCGTTCAGCAATCTCAGCCGCGTCGCGACAATGCCGGGCGCGACCGCCAGCAGGAACGTCGAGCGTTGAATGAGCGCGTCGCGGTCGTCGCCTTCGGTCGGATCGAAATGCCCGCACATCGAGACCGCCGTCCGCAGCACGTCCATCATCGACACATTCTTCGGCATGGCCCGAATCGTGTCGACCACCGGCCCCGGCAGTTCGCGATACCCGTCGAGCTGTTTTGTGTACGCATCGAGCTGCGAAGCGGTCGGCAATTCGCCGTGCAACAGCAGATAGGCGGTCTCGACAAAGTCCGAATGCTCCGCGAGTTGCTCGATCGTGTAGCCGCGATACGCCAGACTCTCCTGCAAGACGGTCGAGACGGCCGACTCGCCGGCAATGATGCCCTCGAGGCCCGGTCGATATATTTCGGTCGCTTCTGCCATCGGAATTCTCCGTCCCGTGTGATTCCGTCGCGCTCGCTCAGGAGGCCTCATAGCCCAGCAGGTCGTACAACTCCTGGCGGGTCTGCATACGGCCGAGCATGTCCTTCTGCGTTCCCTTTTCCTTCAGCTCGACCAGAGCCGACTCGATCGCCTTCATCGCGATCCGCATCAGAGTAACGGGAAAGATGACCATCGAGTAGCCCATGGCCGCAAATTCGTCGACCGTCAGATACGGCGTCTCGCCGAACTCGGTCATGTTGACCAGCAGCGGAGCGTCAACGTCTTTGGCGAAACGCTCGAGCTCCTCGCGGGAGTTGAGTGCTTCAGGGAAAATTGCATCGGCGCCGGCTTTGAGATAGGCATGCGCACGTTCGACCGCGTCGTCATAGCTCGTGACGCCGCGGGCGTCGGTCCGGGCGATCAGCAGAAAGTCGGGATCGCTCTTCGCGGCGGCGGCCGCGGCGATTTTCTGGGCAAACTCTTCGGCCGGCACGAGCTTCTTGCCCGACAGATGCCCGCAGCGCTTGGGAAACTCCTGATCCTCCAGGTGCAGCCCCGCCAGCCCGGCCCGCTCGAACTCCTCGACCGTCCGCGCCGCGTTCTCGATGCCGCCAAAGCCGGTGTCCGCGTCGGATATAATAGGAAGGTCCGTCACCGCCGCGCAACGACCGGCGTGTTGAACCGCCTCGCTGAGGGTAGTCAACCCGATGTCGGGCACGCCGACCGTGGAATTGGCCAGCACGGCGCCCGACAGGTACATGCCCTCAAACCCGGCCCGCTCGACCGCACGAGCGGTCAACGCGTTGACCGCGCCCGGCATCACGACCGTGTGGTCGCTGATCAGGCCGCGCAGTCGCGACCCTGGAGAAGCATCAAGCGGCGGCATGTATA
>JADFJZ010000242.1 GCA_022565195.1 Planctomycetota bacterium
ACTACTGGCTACTCGCTACTTTTCATCGTCTCCGGCATGAGCCACTCGGCGAATTCGTTGGGATTGGACAGGTTTTTGATTTCCCGCGCCGGCAGTCCGACCACGGTGCTCATCGGCGGCACGTCCTTCAAGACCACTGCCCCCGCGCCGATGACGGAGTCGTGACCCACGCGGACATGTTGAATGACCGTCGCGCCGATGCCCACAAACGCGCCCGACTCAATCGTCACTCGGCCGGCGATCTTCACGCCGGGGCACAAATGGCAGGCGGTGCCGATCATGGTCTCGTGATCCACCAGGCATCCGGTATTCAGAATCACGCCGTCGCCGATCTGGCAATGGGCGCAGACCAGCGCGCCCGCCGCCACGACCACGCCCCGACCGATCGAGACATTGCTGGCGATGTTCGCAGATGGATGGATGGCGCTGACCAGTTCGTGGCCTAACCGCTGAACTTGTTCGCCGAAGCTACGCCGCGTGCCGTTATGCCCGACGGCCACGATCGCGCCGCGCACGCCCTGCTCTTTCAGGCCCGCCAGCCGCTGGATCGGACCGAGCACCTCCACGCCGTCCATCAGACGACCGTGCAAATCGGGATTGGAATCGAGGAACCCGACCACTTCATGCCGGCCTTCGTGCTGCATGATATCCAGCACCACCCGCCCGTGGCCACCCGCTCCAATGATAACGCAATCCATGTCCACTGCTCCAACAGAGCGCAACAAGACCCACCTTCCATATCGGATACTTGCAAAATCGGACTGGACTGATTCAGCAACGGGAGATCAAAAGTCGTCATTCCGCCTGGGGTTGCCCTGTCGGGGTTGCGGTGGTGTGGGCTTGGCCGAACCGATTCGCAGCGATAACGCCACGGCCGCCCCCAGGCCCTCGACTTTCTCGACCTTGGTCGAACCGGCCACGTACCGCGCTTTGGCGGCGGCGTTGGTGAGGATGAAATTCTCGACCTGCGCGATGGTCGGCTTGGGATCTTTCTTGTTCGGCGGCGGCGTGTAACCGGGGATGGTCAG
Organism: Planctomycetota bacterium; assembly: GCA_022565195.1. The sequence goes on from JADFJZ010000242.1 coordinate 1,029, forward strand.
TGCCGTGTCACCATCGCCGGCCAGCAGGCGGACGACTTTCCCGTCGACGGAATCACCGAACCCGCCCAACACGAGCACGTTGGTGTCTTTACGCAGCCCGGCGGCCTCTTCGATGATCGTGCGAAGCCCCTTCGCCTCGGCGTTGACCTGCGAAACCTTCATTTTGTCCGCCTTGGTCGGCATGTGAACGACGACGAGCACCAGCAACTCGCCCGACGCCATTTGCAACTCGACCTGCAACGGCGCATGCCGAAACGGGATGCTGTCGCCCTTGCGATTCTTGAACTGCGTGATGTTCTTCGATTGCAGCACCGGCACGCGAGACAGCAGCGTACCTTCAGCCCGCCCTTTTGAGTCAGGATGGGCGATCACATACGAATAGTTCAATTCTTTGAGCAGTTGCCGGTTGAAACGATTCAGACAATCGGCGCTGCCCCCCCACTGCACGGCCACCATATCTGCATTGAGCATCTTCAATGCATCCACAGCGCGCCGAAAGCCCGCAGATACCGGGGCATCCGCAGGCTGATCGGCTTTGCAGAATTCCGCCTCATCACGGACGACGGACGCCAGATTTACTTCCGCCACGGTGAGTTTCCCAGGCATGCTGACCGCGGGCACGATACCACTCGGCCCACCTGCCTCAGCCGGGGCGCCGCCGCCCGGCCTGGCCTTCGGCGCATTGCCTTTCAATGCCGCGAGAATGTCCCGCGGCGCTTCCGGCCAAGTCACGATCTCCGCCGGCGACTCGATGATGATCTCCGGCTTGCCGCGATACTTGATCACCCTGCCACGCACGGCGATGTATTTGTCGCGGTACATTCGCTCCGGCGGCGTGGGGAAAGCGTCAAAATTCTCGCTACGAATCAGCGTTGTGAAATTGGTTCGGAAATTGGGGTGGAAATTCAGGAATGCATACTCGCCGATGTTCCGCGTCAAGACGATCTTGCCATGTACAATCGCGTCGCGGTCGTAGTAGTTCGCAGCGTCTTCCCAATTCACGACCGGCACGCCGTCAAACATCAGCTTCTCGGCGGCGGCGCCATCCTGAAACCCCGGCAGGGGCAAGCAGACGAGCAAAAGAGGCAGCAACGTGATCATTCTTCGATCCTCCTGATGGTCGCGGGTGCGGGGCCGCGGCGGTTGCACAACTCACGTAGATGCCGCTATTGTACACACTCGCAGGATCCACGGAAAGCCTCTGGAGCGAAGCGCATGGACAGCCAACTCATCGAGTGCGTGCCCAATTTCAGCGAAGGGCGCGATATGAACGTCATCAAGCAAATCACCGACGAAATCGAAGCGGTCGAGGGCGTCACGCTGCTGGATGTCGATCCGGGCCAAGCCACCAACCGCACGGTGGTCACCTTCGTCGGATCGCCGGAGCCGGTGATCGAAGCCGCCGTCCGGGCAGTGCGAAAAGCCGCCGGGCTCATCGACATGAGCAAGCACCACGGCGAACACCCTCGGTTCGGCGCCACCGACGTCTGCCCGCTGGTTCCAATCTCGAACATCACCATGGACGAAACCGTCCAACATGCCCGCATGCTGGCGCAGCGCCTCGGTGAGGAAGCAGGCATCACGGTGTATTGCTACGAAAACGCGGCCCTTTCCGATCAACGCCGCAACCTGGCCGTCGTGCGCGCCGGAGAATACGAAGGGCTGAAGGACAAGCTCGCCAAGCCGGAGTGGAAACCCGACTTCGGGCCTGCTCAGTTCAATGCCAAATCGGGCGCCACGGCGGTGAGCGCCCGGGACTTTCTCGTGGCCTACAACGTCAACCTCAACACCACTTCCACCCGCCGGGCCAACGCCATTGCCTTCGACGTGCGCGAGAAAGGCCGCAAGAAACGCGAGGGCAATCCGCTGACCGGGCCGGTCGCCAAAGACGACAGCGGTAACGACGTCTGGATCCCCGGCTCGCTGAAATGCGTCAAGGGCATCGGCTGGTTCATCGAGGAATACGGCATCGCCCAAATCTCCATGAACCTCACCAACATCAGCGTCACGCCGATCCACGTGGCGTTCGATGAAGTCTGTGCCAAAGCGCAGGCCCGCGGCGTGCGCGTGACTGGCTCGGAATTGGTCGGCCTGGTGCCGCTGAACGCCATGCTCGACGCCGGCCGGTATTTCCTCAAGAAGCAGCAACGCTCCGCGGGCATCGCCGACCGCGAGATCATCAAGATCGCCGTCAAGTCGCTCGGACTCGATGAACTCTCTCCATTCAACCCGGATGAAAAGATCATCGAGTACGCCATCGCCCACAAAGCCGGCGGCACGTCGGGGAAGAAGCTGGTCGATTTGACGCTGGAGGGTTTCGTACACGAGACTGCCAGCGAGTCGCCCGCGCCGGGCGGCGGATCGATTTCCGCGTCGATGGGCGCCATGGCGGCTGCTCTGGCGACGATGGTGGCCAACCTGTCGTCGCACAAGCGCGGCTGGGACGAGCGCTGGGAGGAATTCTCCGACTGGGCGGTCAAGGGCAAGGCACGGCACGATGAGCTGCTGCGCCTGGTCGACGAAGACACCGACGCATTCAACAAAATAATGGAGGCGTTTGGCCTGCCCGGAGGAACGGAAACAGAGAAGGCTGCGAAGAACCAGGCTGTTCAAGACGCCACCAAGGAGGCCATCGAAGTTCCCTTCCGCATCATGCAGAGCGCCTACGCAGCCATGGAAGTCGCCAAGGCGATGGCTGAGATCGGCAACCCCAACTCGGTCTCCGACGCGGGCGTCGGAGCGTTGGCAGGGCGCTCGGCGGTGATGGGCGCGTTCCTGAACGTCAAAATCAATGCCTCCGGCGTGGAGGACAAGAAGTGGATGAAGGACATCCTGGCCCGGGGCGAAGAAATACAGACAAAGGCCGTCGCGCTCGAACGGGAAATCCTCGAAATCGTGAACGGTAAGATGTAGGCGATCGCTCGGCATTTGTCCCCTGAGCCGTGGCCTTCAGGCCACGGACCTTCTCCGTTTTGGACAGGGTCCGGACCCTGAAGGGCCCGGCTCAAGGAAAGCCAAGCACGCACGTAAAGCGACTCGATGCAGAGCTCAGGAGTAGGCCACCAAAGTGACCGTACCCCACAAAGCCAAACTCGCCGACGGCAAGGCGCTCGCCAAACGGGTCTTGGCGGACGCGGCTGCCAAGGTGCGAAAG
>JADFJZ010000243.1 GCA_022565195.1 Planctomycetota bacterium
ATCCTGCGACGGATAGACCACCGTGCCGACCCGCCCGCCGTCCATGTCCTCCAGCACCAGCGATTTGAGGAGATCGTTGATTTGGTTGGTCTTGAAGCGCAGCTCGATGGTCGCATCGTCGATGACCCGCCCGGTGTGTTCAAAATAACCCACGCCGCTGCTGAACAGTACGACCTTGCGGATCGGCAGCTCCCCCTGCCCGGGCGCCCCCGACGAAGCCGCAGCGGCGGGCATCTCGGCCTTCGCTACACCGGTCGTCAAAGCCACAATCGAAGCTACGCACTGCAAAATCCTTTGGCTACGCATGACGTTCTCCTTGAAATAGACGGGGAAATCTGATTGTCATTTCTGGCAGACATTTGAGGTGTACGACTCCTGCACCGGATTGCCGACTGGTCTCCTGCTCATTATATACACGCACCAAGTGGCCGGGGTTCCACGGGAGGCGGTTTTGTCGGTGCGGTTATTTAGACTCACAGCGGGGGCGGAAGTTCCGGATTGTTGCATCGGGGGGTCGCGAATCTGGTATTGCCATCGCAATCGCGGTTGGGACGCAATCTGTTTGGGGAGGCTGCTAAACGGCAAGCCAGAACGGGGTAGTTTTCATGCTGACGATGCCCGCGCGCCCGGATGTGACGCGGTACTACATCGTGGGATTCTGTGATATACTGCGGGCGATGTGGTCGCGTTACGGGAGGATTCGGGAAAAGTACGATGAAAGTTCTCATTGCCGACAAATTTGAGAAGACCGGCATCGATAAGATGCAGCAGTTGGGCTGTGAGGTGGCCCTCGATCCGCAATTGTCCGGGGAGTCGCTGATCGCAGCCATCAAAGAGCACGAGCCCGACATTCTGGTGGTCCGCTCGACCCGTGTAGAGAGGGCGATGATCGAGGCTGGAAGCGGGCTGAGCTTGATCATTCGGGCCGGTTCGGGCTTCAACACCATCGACGTGGAGACTGCCTCGGCCCGCGGCGTCTACGTGGCCAATTGCCCGGGCATGAACTCGGTCGCCGTGGCGGAGCTGGTGTTCGGGCTGATGCTGTCTTTGGACCGCCGGATCGCTCATAACGTCAACGACCTGCGCGAAGGCACGTGGAACAAAGCGGAATACTCCAAGGCCCGCGGCCTGAAGGGCAGCACGCTGGGCATCGTGGGGCTGGGCATGGTGGGCAAGGAAGTGGTCCAGCGGGCGGCGGCGTTCGAGATGCGCGTGCTGTACTACGATGTCGTCAGCCATCCCGAACTTGAGGAGCGCTATGGGCTGGAGAAGGTTTCGCTTCATGATCTTCTGAAGCAGAGCGATTGGGTGACGCTGCACGTTCCTTTAATCGAGGGCACGCGGCACTTGATTGATGAATCGAATTTGCGATTGATGAAGCCCAGCGCCCACCTAATCAACACCTCGCGCGGCGAAGTGATCGACGAACAAGCCTTGGCCCGGGCGCTCAGCGAAGGGTGGATTGCCGGAGCCGGTTTGGACGTCTACGAGCAGGAGCCATCCACTGCCAAGGGCGAATTCACCGACCCCGTGACCACCTTCAAGGGGCTGTACGGCACGCACCACATCGGCGCGTCCACCGAGCAAGCGCAGACGGCCGTGGCTGACGAAGTAGTTCGCATTGTGAGGGCCTACGTGGATTCGGGCGATGTGCCGAATTGCGTGAATCTGGAAAAAGGCGATATCGACAGCCACGTGCTGATCTTGCGTCATTATAACAAGCCGGGCGTGCTGGCGTTCGTGTGTGGCGAGTTGAACAAGGCCAACGTGAATGTTCACGAGACGCGCAACTCGGTTTTGGCCGGCGCCAAGACCTGCTGCGCCCAGATTCACTTGGAAAGCGAGCCGCCGGCGGAGACGCTGGAGCGCATTCGCAATCATGATTTGGTGCTGTCCACCAGAGTGGTGCTGCTGAAATGATCCCGCGGGGTTCAGTTGTAGAGGGTTGACGGATGAAGATTCTGGTAGCAGACAAGGTCAGCCAGGCTGGACTCGACAGACTGCGCGGTCTGGGCTGTGATGTGGTCTGCTCCCCTGATCTGGCGGGCGAGTCGCTGGTTCGGGCTCTGGCGGAATCGGATTGCCGCGTTTTGATGGTTCGCGGGACCAAGGTGACCGGAGAGGCGATTCGGGCCAACCGGGATTTGAGCCTGATCGTTCGAGTGGGCGCGGGTTATAACTCGATCGACGTCCGGGCTGCCTCGGCAGCCAGCGTGATGGTGGCGAACTGCCCTGGGCGAAACGCGACGGCCGTTGCCGAGTTGACCTTTGGTCTGATTCTTGCTCTGGATCGGCGGATCCCGGACAACGTGGCTGATCTGCGCGCGGGCAAGTGGGCCAAGAAGGAGTACTCCAAGGCGCCGGGCCTGAAAGGCCGAACTCTGGGCATCGTGGGCGTGGGGCGCATCGGCGAACGTGTGGTTCTACGGGCCTTGGCTTTTGAAATGAACGTGGTCGGCTGGAGCCGATCGCTGACGCCAAAAGCGGCGTCCGGATTGGGCATCGTGCGTGTGGAAACGCCGGAGGACGTGGCGGCCTGCAGCGACATTGTTTCGGTGCATCTCGCCGCCAATGCGGATACGAACAAGCTTATCGGTGAAGCGTTCTTCGACGCAATGAAACCCGGTGCTTACTTCGTCAACACCGCCCGCGCCGAGGTGGTGGACCATGAGGCGCTGGCCCAAGCCATACGCGAGAAGGGCCTGCGGGTCGCTTTGGACGTATTCCCCAACGAGCCGGACGCCCACGACACGGTTTTCAAAGACTCGATCGTCAAGCTGGACGGCATCGTGTATGGCACGCACCACATCGGCGCGTCGACCGATCAAGCTCAGGACGCGGTTGCTGATGAGGCATTCGAGGTCGTCAAGGAGTACAGCGCCACGGGCAACGTGCGCAACTGTGTGAACCTCAGCGTGGGGACGAATCCCAAGGGCGTGCTGGTGGTGCGGCACCGCAACCGGCCCGGCGTGTTGGCAAACGTTCTTGCTGAATTGTCGCGAGCGGGCATCAACGTGCGCGAAATGGAGAACGTCATTTGCGAAGGCGAAGAAGGCGCGTGTGCGCAGATTCGGCTGGATAGCGAGCCGTCGTCTGATGTGCTCACCCGCATGGAGAAGTCCGACGAGAACATTCTGGGGATCACGCTGACGGCAGCCAAGTGATGCCGACTGCCCAGTGACACGTGACGAAGGGAAGGAGTCTGACTTATGGCGACCAAGCGAATTCACAACTTCAGTGCCGGGCCGGCGGTGCTGCCGGTGCCCGTTCTCGAGGAGGCAGGTGAGAACATGCTTTCGCTTGGCGATTTGGGCATGGGGATTATGGAGATTTCCCATCGTTCCAAACAATTCTCGGCGATCATCGAGGAGGCCGAGGCGGACCTGCGAGAGTTGCTGAACCTGCCGGCCGACTTCCACGTGCTGTTTCTCCAAGGCGGGGCCACGTTGCAGTTCTCGATGGTGCCGATGAACCTGCTCGGCCCGAATCAGACTGCGGATTACATCGTCACCGGCGTGTGGGGCGAGAAGGCAGTCAAAGAGGCCAAGAAGGTCGGCGAGGTCAACATTGCGGCGGATACCAAAGCAGAGAACCATAACCGCATCCCGCAGACAGGCGAGATCAAGCTGTCAAAGAGCCCGGCGTACGTTCACTTCACGTCGAACAACACGATCTTCGGCACGCAATGGTCGGCTGAGCCGGCTGGCGCGGACGGGCTCCTCGTGGTCGACGCTTCCAGCGACATCCTGTCCCGTCCGTTGACGATTGACAAGTACGCGGTGATCTACGCCGGCGCCCAGAAGAACCTCGGGCCGTCGGGGCTTGCCCTGGTCATCGTGCGTGACGATCTTTTGTCCCGCTCCTCCGACTCTCTGCCGACGTATCTGAACTACAAGATCCACGCGGAGAAGAAGTCGCTGTATAACACGCCGAACACGTGGGGCGTGTATCTCATGGGCCTGGTGTTCAAATGGATTAAGGCGCAGGGTGGTCTGCCGGCGATCGAGAAAGCCAATCGGGCGAAGGCCGGTCTGCTCTATGACGCGATCGACGGCAGCGACTTCTTCCGCGGGCATGCCGAGCCGGAGTCGCGATCATTGATGAACGTCACCTGGCGCCTGCCGAGCGAGAAACTCGAGGCCAGGTTCGTCTCCGAAGCGGAAGCCGCCGG
>JADFJZ010000244.1 GCA_022565195.1 Planctomycetota bacterium
ACCGGCAATCCCGCAACAGTGCGTCCTGCAACATGCCGATTTCATACATTGGATCGTGGCTGCCCCAACCCTGCTCGATCATCATTTCTTCGCAGTATTGGGCCCAGCCTTCCTCGGCGGCATAGCTGCGGAAGATCTTCTGCACGTCGCTGGGTGCGTTGCGGGTGTGCAGGTATTCCACGAAGTGTCCCGGGTAGGCTTCGTGGACTGACGTGTTGGTGGCGACGTATTTGTTGAACATTTCTAGCCACTCGCCCTGCTGCTTGGGCGTCCAATGCGGCTCGATGGGCGTGACGTAGTAGTAGGCTTGGTCGGCGAGGGCCTCGAACCCGCCCGGCGCGCTCAGAAATGCGGTGCCCCAGCGCATAAACGGCGGCGTCTCCGCCACCAGCGGCTCCAGCTTCGAGGGCAGGGTCACGATGCGCTGATCGACGAGAAACTGGCGAATGCTGCCGAGTTCCGCGCGGATACTCGGGATCAGTTCCTCCGCGGTGTACAAGTTCGACGACATCCGGGCCATCAGGTCGGCGGCGCTGATCCCGCCGAAGTGGCTGTCAGCGATGGCCCGAACGCGCGCCAGATTGCGCTGCAAGTCCTGCTCGGCGACAGCCAGCAACTGCTCCGCGGTCAAAGTAACGCCCTCGGTGAGCTTCATCATGCGGCGGTACTTCTCGCGCCCGAGCGCGAAGTTGTCGTCGGCTTTGGGCAGCTTGTCCGATTTCAAGTGCTCGACGAACCTCGAAGTGGCCTGGGCCGCCGCGTTGGCGGACTTCCGCAGATCCGCCTGCAGCTTCTCGTTCTTGATTTCGGCGAACGCCGCGATGATGTCTTTCTGGAAGAACGCAATCGAGCCCTCGATGTTCTCGACGGCGGTATTGACGTAGGCCCGCGGGATCACGTCGTTCAGGTTGGCTTTGGCCTGCTCGAACGCCCGCGGCACCGCCCCGAGAAGTTGCACCGCCCGGCTCATGCGAACAGCCAAGGGCGCGTAGTCGCGGCTGATGTAGTTGAGCAGACCGTCGCTGATCGTGTTGTAGAAGCTGGGGTTGGAGCGGTGAGCGGCGAGGTCTTCAAGCTGGAAGATCACGTTGCCGCAGGCATAGATCAGGATGTCGCGGTCGAGTTGATCCTCAGCCGCCAACCGGTTGGGGTCGATCTCGCGCAGCTTGAGGAGTACCTGCTTGTTGTAGACCAGCCACGCCTCGATGCCCGCCATGCTGAAGTCCGGCGACATTCCGTCATATTGGTGCAGGCCCGCCGTCGCAGCTTTGATGGGATGGCTGTCCCAGTTCCGCCGGATGTAATCGCGGCGCAGCACTTGGAAGCGCTGCGGCGAATCGTCCGCCTCTTGCCTGACGACAACCTGATCAGCCTGGGGCTGACCAACCCGCGGTTGACCCACCTGCGGCTGACCGGCCGCCGCGCAAGAGAAGACCAACCCTCCGACTGTGAAAGCAACTGGAATGCAACGCATCATTGTCCTCCGCAAGCACGATCGAGGTTCCCATGTGAGTCGTGCTCACAGCTTAGCCCACAACCACCGATCCGGCAAAAGCCGAGGAGGCGGCGCGCCTCGCGCCAAGCCCATACGCCGGGCGCGGCAACACCCATGCCAACCGTGTGTCCACCATCTCGTTGCGCGCGGTTGGGTTCGTTTGGCCATTGCGCTTTCGCCGCCCTTCGCTCATCTTTTCTCCAGTACTGAATGACAATCCGGCCACGAAGGCACGAAGACACGAAGGGCAAGAAATCTGTTCTCTCGGATACATCTATTCAGAATTCCTCCGCGCACAGGATCACCGCACGCTTTCCCCATTTTCATAACTTGCCAGGCGATCGTTGGAGATTCCGGTGTGAAGCGATCAAGCGGTTCAACGGGGATGCACGTCAAGCGTGGGGCTGAGGAGCCTCTGTGCCGAGCGCGTCAAGTGGGGTCGGGGGCCTCTAGGAGATGGCCACCGTCTTGAGCGGAATTTGCGTCTCGGCTCCGAGATTCAGCATTTGGTTGCCGCACTCGACGTCCGGGTCCACGCAGGACTCGTCGCCGAGCATCGAGCAACTTGCGGCGTTGAAAGCGAAGAGACATGAACCCAACGCAACGCCGGCTACCAGTTTTAAGAGTCGCTGCACGACCACTGGTTTCCCTCCGACAGGACCAGTTAAACGTACGATTCGCGAAATCCGGCGAGGGACTATCGGGGTTAAGCTGGGCCGGCTGGCGCGGTCGTAGCAGTTTTTCCGGGCGAAGAATTGGAGGAATGCGTGCCGGCACGGGCAATGCCCGCGCACCGGGACCGGCGACCCACCTCCGTGAAGGCTGAAACGTCCGGGTAGCACCTGTCGCGGAGCGGGGCTGACGGGAGAGCAATTGACCCCGCAGCCGAATTCGACTACCCTATATGAGCAGGCGACGAGTATATTCCGACACGAGGCCTACGGAGAGATCCACATGTTTCGCAAGACATACCGGCGACTTGGATACGCCCTGATCACGGGCTCGATGCTGTACCAGGGCTGTGCCCTGAACAGTGACGACCTCCAACTGGCCGCCGCCAACAGCACGCAGGACTTCCTGTCCGACTTATTCGCGATCGTGCTGACCACTTGGATCGACGCGGCCTTCAACGTCCCGGCGTAGCGGCGGGCGGGAGCACTTCTGCGATCAAGCCACGGCAGCCGGGCACGACCTCCCCGCACCATCCGTGTTGCCCGGCGTAATCGAGAAACAGAGATGACACAATGAAAGTCGCAGTCACCGGCGCCACCGGCTTCATCGGCCATTACATCGTCCGCCACTTGATCGAGCAGGGCCACTCGTGCCGATGCTGGTACCGCCCGGAGAGCGTTCGCCGCACGCTCGATGAGGTCTCAGACGGAATCGAATGGATCGAAGGCGATCTGGCGAACACGGATTCAGCCGCCGCGCTGGTGAAGGGTTGCGATGCAGTTGTACACGCCGCCCTCTGGCGACCGGGCGAGGGTTTTCGCGGAGCCGAAGGCGATATCGTGGCCTTCGCGGATCGCAACGTCATGGGTTCGCTGCGACTGATCGCACAGGCCCACGAGGCGGACGTGCCGCGCTTCGTGTTCATCTCCACCTGTGCCGTTCACGAGATCATCCTCGAAGACCGCAAGCTCGACGAGGCCCATCCCATGTGGCCCCGGAGCCACTACGGCGCCTACAAAGCCGCCGTCGAAGAGTTCGTCTACAGCTACGGCTACCGCTACAACTTTGACATTTGCGCCCTGCGCCCGACAGGGGTCTACGGCCTGCACCACGTGCCGGCCAAGAGTAAGTGGCACGACTTGGTCAAGAGCGTCGCGGAGGGCAAGACGGATCGCGTCACGCCGCAAGGCGGCAAAGAAGTTCACGCCGCGGATGTCGCCAAGGCGGTGGGCATCCTGCTGAAGGCCGACGGCGTCGCCGGGCAAGCATACAACTGCTACGACCGCTACATTGCGCAAGAGGAAGTAGCCGACATCACCGCCAAGCTGTCGGGCCGGGATGTAACGATCGCCCGAACCAACACCGGCCCGAAACATCAGATTGACACATCAAAGATTCGCAAGCTGGGAATGGAGTTCGGCGGCGAGGCGCTGTTGAGAGCGACCATCGGAGAGTTTCTGAAATCTTAAAACGCGGAATCCGTCTACGCGAAGAACGCGCCCACCTCACACTTGAAACCCGGCAGCACATCGTACCCATCAAGTTCGTCGCTGGAGGTACAATCGCGTCGCGCCGTCGAAGGCCGATATTCTTGAACGGTTCGCGTTCCAGGGTAGGCGATCCAAATCAGCCGAACACCGGCCTCAAGATACTCGCGCACTTTCTCCTCGATTTCCGCAGGCCTGTCGTTCGGGGAAACAACCTCCACAACCAGGTCGGGGCCGAGTTCCGCGAATTTGTGCTGTTGGTCCTTCGGCGGGATGCGATCCTGACGAACAAACGCCACGTCCGGCGCCCGAACCGTGTCGGGACTGCGCGCCAACGTGAAACCCGTTTCCGCAGCGAGGACGGCGCCCAGATCGTTTTCCAAAACATGCTGGGCGATCAAAAAGTTGATTCTTGAGGCCACGCGCCCGTGCTCGAACCCAGCCGGCGTCATCATGCGCAGTTCCCCTTTTACG
>JADFJZ010000245.1 GCA_022565195.1 Planctomycetota bacterium
GTTCTTGCCGTCCCACTCCCAAGCGTCGCCTAGCACCGGCCATCTCTTCTGAAAGAGACAGTAGTAACTGCCACCGAACAGCACCGTGCGCTGACGGGCAACTGGCCCGCGCAGAAAGACGGACCCGTCAGCGGATTCCCGGGCGAATCGTGGATCAACATCGACGACGCTTTGCGCGTAGGCCGGGGAGGGCTTCCCGGAGGGAGTTCCCTCCCTACCGTGCTCGCCAAACACCGGGGCAGACGACACATGGGCCAATTGCCGCGATTGACAATCGCCACGATTCTCGCGTGGGCGGATGACCACTACCGACGAACCGGTAAGTGGCCTCACTCGGATTCCGGACCGGTCGAAGGTGTACGGCACGAATCCTGGCGGAACATCGATACCACACTGAAGTTCGGGAGACGAGGCCATTCAGCCGGAGGCTCGCTCGCAGGGTTGCTGGCCGAGCGCCGGGGCAAGACGCCCCGGAACAAGATGCCGAAGTTGAACATCAGCCGCATCCTGCTCTGCGCGGACCGGCATCGCGCCCGAACGGGCGACTGGCCGATTGAGACTTCGGGCACCGTGGTAGACGCTCCTGAAAACACTTGGTTAGCGATCAACACTGCACTGGCCAAAGGGCTCCGAGGTCTGCCCGGCGGCAGTTCGCTCGCCCGTTTGCTGTTGGGCAAGCGCGGCAAACGAGTACGCACTCTTGCGCCGCGCCTTACGGTCACCCAGATCAAGCGCTGGGCGAAGGACCACCTGCGCCGGACCGGTGATTGGCCTGTCCCCGAATCCGGGCCGGTCAAGAACGCCCCCGAGGAGTCGTGGCGGAGCATCGACAACGCGCTCCGGCAAGGGGGCCGTGGGCTTGACGGTGAAAGCTCCCTCACCAGACTACTCGCAGAACACTGCGGCATGGAAATCCGTGGCCGCCGGCAGCCACGCACCCGCAAACGGACCTCCGCTCGGACCCGGACCGCTCCGAAGCGAAAGACAAAGCGGTGAATAGATTTGAATCATGAATTCAGAAGTATGAATTATGAAGAGCAAGACAAGGAGCCGCAGGCTTCAGCCTGCGCGATTCCCCTCCCCGCCCGCAGACGCTCCCACAATCTGTAGATTCGCGCGGGCTAAAGCCAGCGGCTCCTTGTTGTCCTCGCGGTCTCAGCGTATCTCTGGGCGCCGGGGTGCCCGCGCCACACAATTTCGACTGCTGCTCGGCGCGTGGCGCGCTACGCGCACGTCGCACTCCATAGCGCGCCCGGCAAGTTAGAAGTCTGGAGAGAACGACGATGACCGTGCGCGCTGAGAAACCTGTAAGGCTGGAGGCCTTTCGGCTCTTGGCCTACTTCGCACACGGGGGTTGTCCGACGGACCGGGCGGGGGCGGCCGAGGTCGCGAAAAGCCCAGTGGCCGAACAAACCCATTTCGTACGTAAGATCAAGGGCACGAGAGCGAAAGGGCAGATTGGAGGACCGTATGAAGCAGTAGGCCGCGCGCGTTAGAAGGTCTTGTGGGAGTCGATGAGCACGCAGATGGGTCCGTCGTTCACGGAGTCAACCGCCATCTTGGCGCGGAACCGGCCGGTGGCGACGGTCAGGCCGGTGGCGCGAAGTTGCTCGCAGAATTGGTCGTACATTTGCTCGGCCATCTCCGGCTCGGCGGCGGCGGAGTATGCCGGGCGGTGGCCTTTGCGGGCGTCGCCGAGCGTGGTGAAGGCGCTGACCACCAGGCAGGATCCGCCGACCTGCTCGACATTGAGGTTCATTTTGCCCTCGGCGTCGTTGAACACGCGCAGGTGCCGGATCTTGTTGACCATGTACGCGAGGTCGCTGGCGGTATCGTCGCGCCCGACGCCCAAGTACACGAGGAGCCCCGGCCCGATCTCGCCGACGCGCGCTCCGTCGGTATCAACGCCGGCCTGCGATACACGTTGGACGACTGCTCTCATGGGTAAACGATCATGTATCCAAAGGTGGTGGTGTGCCTTCGAAGGTCGGCATGGCGACTCAGGCGCTGCCCGCATAGATACCGCACATCCGATCCGCCCGCTGGCCGATCAACTCGCGCAGTTCCGGCGGCTCAAGCACCTCCACTTGGTCGCCGTAGCCCAGGATCCACCACGACAGTTCGTTGATGCCGTCCACGTCGACCTCAAAGATCAGCGAGTCATCGTCGCAGCGCAGCGTTTGTTGGGTTCGATGCCACAACACTTCCTCGACATTGCTGGCCACTTTGGGCGTGAACATCAGTTTGACATGGTACCGCTCGTCGCCTCGGATCATCTGCCAGGCGTTGCCGAAGTACGCCGCGAGACTGAAAGGCTCATCGACGATGAAGTGCTCTTCGAGCAGCAGGCATTCGGCCATCCGCTCGATCTTGAACGTGCGCACCGCCTGCTCACGCTCGCTGTGGCCGATGACGTACCAGCCGCGGCTGATGAAGGCGAGGTGAAGCGGGTGCAGGCGATCCTCGATAGCGGGCTTGTCCGGCGGTTCGTACTTGATCCGCACCTTCCGCTGTTGCACCGTCGCCAGTTGCAGCCTCTCGAAGTGATCGCGATGGCCATCGGTCGACGACAGCGGCGGCATGGCAAGATCCATCTTGTCGACGATTCCCTGGCAGTGCTCGCGCAGATCGTGCGGCAGGGCGCTCTCCAGCTTGACCGCCGCTCGAGCCGCAGCCGGGAAGTCAGGCGCCAGATCCCGCTGGAGCATCTTCCGGCTCATGAACAGCATCGCCAAGCACTCTTGCAGGCTGAAGCTGATCGGCGGGACGAAGTAGTCCTGTCGGATCCTGTAACGCTTCGCCGTTCGATCGTATTGAAAGGGTACGCCGGCATCCTCCAAAATGGAGAGATCACGAAAGATGGTCCGGCGGGTAACATCCAGTTCGCGCGAGAGGTCATCTACGCTCAGGGCGCTCCCGGAATGGAGGGCGGTCAGGAGCTTGACGATTCGCTGCACGCGGCTGGTGTTCATTGGAGCCTCAGCCTAGGCGCTTCGCGAGACGTGTCAATAGCCGCTCGAGATGTACGGCAGGGCCCGCACGAATCCAAACAGCACGAAGGCCACGCCGCTGACCGTGACCAACGTGCGAAATGCGGGCAGGGCCGTTCTGACATAGCCCCAGGCCGCCGCAGCCATGAGCGCGGCCAGACCGCCGCAACCCCACAGGATTCGCCCGATCGAATTGTCATAACTCGCGACTTGGTCCATGATGGGCCACAGTCCCATTTGGAGGGCAAACAGCACGCCGAAGGCCGTCGCGATGAAACTCCCGCGCCGCGTCAACGGCACCAGCCGACCCGCCGTGGTCCAGGGACGGCCCCGATCGTCGAGCTGTTGCTGCCACACGCCGCCAAGCCATATCCAGAAACAGGCCGACAGGGCACACCCGAATACCAGGGCGTTGAAGATCAGCGGAAAGCGCTCCGTCAAGACAGCCGGACGGCGCGGCAAAAGCACCAGTACGGCAAAGCAAATCGACAACGTCAGCAGGCCGATGGCGATTCCGCCGAGTTCCGGAGTCCAGCGACGATTCACCACGGTGAATACCGCGATCGACGCGATCAAGACCGCGGCAGCACACAGCAATGCCGGCCACACGCCCACAAACGAATCCGCGAGCGCTGGAACCATGAGGAGCAGGCAGCCCACCAGCAGAACGAACATGCCGAGAAGCGCCGTGGTCTGTTGCAGGCCGGGCCAAACGCGCGGCGGACGCAGCAGGAAGGCCACGTCCCTGCGCCAAGCCATTCGACGGCTGTTCTTCCAACTCAGAGCTTGCGCGATGACCAACGCACCGAGCATAACGGCGCTGCTCAGCAGCAGGATCAAGATCCACAAGCTCGGCGATCCCGCCGGATTGGGCGACTCTGCGGAGAAGTCCGGCGCCACGGGCGGAATCAAGAGACATTGGCGGACGACCGCCAGAAACAGTGCCCAAAACAGCGGAACAAGGAGATACGCGCTCCGCGAGGCGTGGGTGATGACTACGCAGGCAGCGGCCACCATGATGAAGTCCAGCGGCACCACGCTGTCCGAAAGAATCCAGCGCGTGGGCCTCAGAACCGTGTAGCTCCAGGTATGAACCAGAGCGAGGCTCAATTGAGCGATCATGAAGTAGACGTTGA
>JADFJZ010000246.1 GCA_022565195.1 Planctomycetota bacterium
CCGTCATGCAGCAACAGGGGCTCACCGCGAACGTCATGTCGCTGGGAGGGATTGCCATCGCGATTGGCGCCATGGTGGATGCGGCGATCATCATGATCGAGAACGCCCACAAACATCTCGAGTCTGACGCCGGCAAGAAGGAGCACTGGCAGATCATCGCCGGTATCGCCGAGGCCGGTGCCGAGGCACGTGAACTCGTTCGCCAGGCCCGCGCGCTGCCTGGTGCCGACTGGGGTCTGCGCGTCAAGAGCCCGGCGATCAATTTCATTCTGCCGGAGCTAGGCGAGCAACGGCAACTGGCGCGCGTGCTCGGCTGGACGGTCCGGCATCACTATCACACTGGCAATCATGCGGCCGCCATCGAGACCGTCCGAGGTATGCTGGTCTTGGGCGACGCTGTCGACGAAATGCCGACGCTCATCAGTCATCTGGTGGCCATTGCAATCGAGCGGCTCGCCCTGTCCACATTCAAGGAAGTCTTCTGGGGGTTGCAGATCGAAGCTGATCCGGAACACCACGCCGTGGGAACCATGCCGGCTGAGCGGAGCGAAATCGAGAAACTTATTGCCGCGCTGCTCGATGACGAAGGGTTGAAGATGGGCATGAAACGCGCAATGTACAGCGAGCGCATGTTCCAGTTCGATTCGGCCCAAATCGTCGCAGCCGGCAAATTATCGTTCATTACCCAGTATGATTGGATCGACGTCTCCACACCTTCGACGGCGGAACGCATTCTCGCATATCCCATTTCGCCCCTCATTGAAATGGAGGCCGTGTGGATGTTGAAGCACATGGAAGGCGTTATCGAGGCCAGTTCAAAACCCAACTGGATTGAGGCGGATCAGTTGGTGGGACCCCTCGAGATCAAGCGCAGCCGAGCGCTGCTGATGCCCCAGAGGGTTGTGAAGCCATTGAACGCCGTACTGCTCCCATCATTCGTCCGGGCTGTGCAACTGCACTATCAGTATCTCGATGAACGTCGCCAATCGGCCATCGCTCTGGCTATGCGTCTGTACGAACTGGACCACGGCCAGCGGCCGGAGAAGCTGGCCGATCTGGCGCCCGACTATTTGTCCGAGGTGCCTATCGCGCCGCTGCTTGAGGACGACCAGCGCTACACTTATGGTGATTTGAGTATCGACGTGCTGGACCTGGAGTCCGAATCGGAGCCGGCCGACTCAAAAGAAGCTGAAGACGACGGCGAGCAGATAGAGGATGGCCAGCGGCAGGACGACGAGCGTGGCGACGGCGGTGCCGAGCCATAGGACAATCTGGGTCGCCTCAAATCGAATTTGTTCCCACAGGCTTAAATGCAGCACGTATCGCGCGAGCGCCAGCACGCTGTGTACCCACAATCCCATCAGGACCAGCGGCAGGCCTCCCGCGATGAGGATGGCGGCCATTTCGAAGGTCGAGCCGAGTATAAGCCCGTTGCCCGGTATTTGAGCGAGGATATTGATGAGTCCGGCCAGCGGCATCCCCAGCATCGGCGCGCACGTGTAATAGCTGAGCGCCACGGCGCGATCTTGCATCTCCGGCGCGATCCTGTCGTCGCGGAGAAAGTCACCCGCGATACTGCTGACCGCCCACATAAACAACCATATGCACGCCAGTGCCGCCGCGCTGCCGCCACACACGCCGAGAATCTCCAGAGCATTAAAGCCGCGCGCTCGAATAACGACATCCACGAAGTACAGGCCGTCGACAACGACCGCGACCGGAACAATGACGTGCAGAAACGTCACGCTGCGAAATTTGCGGGCATGGTCTTCACTCACGTCCCTGCTCATTTCCTCATGGAGCCGCCTCGGACGGAACATCACCAGCCACACGGTCTGCCAGTAGGACCGAAACAAGCTTCTGCCCTTGCGATAAACCCACGGAATCTGCGGCTGGCTGAGCGCATCCAGATCCGCCGCCGCCCCGCACTCCGGACAACACTTGCTTTCATTGCCCCGCAAGTTATAGCCACACTTTTGACAAAAGAGGTCCAGAACTGAGGACTCAGGACTGAGGACGGAGCGAGAAGTGCTGAGTGAACTTGCCCGGTCGTCGAGGTCGTTCGGGAGCGATGGCGTGTTCTTAGAGGCGCCAGCCATTTTTCTCTTTTCTCTTTCCCGCTACTCGCTACCCGTTACTCGTTACTGAAGTCAAACGCTGCCTTGATGACCGGCCTGCGGTGGCGCGACGTCAGCAGACTAAAGGCTTCTTTGTACTGCGCCGGGCGGAAGGTGTGCGTCAGCATGCCGTCGAGCGGCAATTTGCCTTCGCGGACCAGCTCAAACAGCAGCTCATAGGTGTGCAGCTTGCGGCGGCCGAGTTTTTCGATCTGCCGGCCGTAGCCGCCGAGCACGTGCAGCTCCTTGTTCCACAGCGGCGTGGTGTCGAG
Organism: Planctomycetota bacterium; assembly: GCA_022565195.1. Next base: position 2,390 of record JADFJZ010000246.1, read on the forward strand.
CAGGGTGATGTTGCTGGTGCCCATCAGCACGGTCGTGCCGCGGGCTCGCGTGTACTTGAAGCTGTCGCCCATGCTCTCGCCGGTGCCGACGCAGTCATAAACCACATCGAAACCGCCGGCGAAGCCGTAGTTGCCGCATCGGCCGTCGATACGCCGGCCGCCGAGCAGGGAAGCCATCGCGTCGAAGCGCTCCTTTCGGCCGGCGCGGCGTGGGAATCGGATCACGTCGTCCGCGCCCAGTCGCCGCAGCCAGTCCTCTTGAAACGCATGCCGGGCGATCGCGGTGACGTGCGCCCGGCAGTCGAGTGCCCGCAGTCCAGCCACGATGCCCAGCCCGATGATGCCCGCGCCCACGACCAGTACGCGATCATCGTTGCCGGGCTGATGCCGCAGCACGCCGTGCAGGGCGCAGGCCAGCGGGTCGGTCAGGATGGCTTGTTCGTTCGGTAAGTCGTCCGGCACACGATGCAGTTGCGACTGATGAGCGACGAAAAACGGCGCCCAGCTTCCGCCGGTGAACGAATTGAGACCGATCATCGTGCCTTTGGGCAATGCTCCGTCGCAGACGTTTTCGCACAGCGAGAATTGCCCGGCAGCGCAAGGCCGGCAGGGCGGATCGATGCCGCGCGGTTCGCAGGACAGCGCCGGCTCGACGCAAACTCGCTCGCCGATGTTCCAGCCTTTGACTCTGCCGCCCAGCGCGTCGACGACCGCGACGTTTTCGTGACCCAGAATGATCGGGAAGCTGGTCAGACCGGCCAGATAAGAGGCGGGATGATTTCTTTGGAGGATCAGCGCCAGATCCGTGCCGCAAATCCCGCCGAGCAGCGTACGCAGCCGAACCCACCCGCCGTTGGGCAGTTCGGGAATCGGCACCTCGCGATAGCGCAGGCCTGAAAGAGCGCTCCAATAGATGCTCGGTTTCATGCCGCCGAGCAGCTTGCAGCCGATCCATCGCGCGGCATTGGGCTGATAAGTGAGGGCCTTCATGCAATCCACATCTTAGCGACTTCGGCCCCAGGAACGAATGCGGCGAACTCGATCGGCTCGGACGAGCGTCGCCGGAGGGCGGACACTTGTATAGAATGTGTCCCTGAAACATCTGCGCGGGGGTGCCACTGGCGGCTCGCCCGCCAGTGTGATCCCCGAAGACACTGGCAGCAAGCTGCCGTACGTGTTTAGCGTGGCATCCCAGACGTCCTTGAGCCGGGCCCTTCAGGGTCCGGACCGCTCGTAGGTCGCCGCGGCGGGTCCGTGGCCTAAAGGCCACGGCTCAGCAAGAAGACGCTAAACACATACAAGTTGCCAGTGGCACCCCGGCGGTGCTTGACCGGTCGCTGGCGCTCCCGGCTCTGATGCGCTGCGGTGCCACTGGCGGATACTCGAGAGCGGAGCTTGATCTTCGATGGCCGATAGACGATTGCCGATTCTCGTTCCCAACCTGCCGCAGCAGCGGTTCCGTTGCCATAGTTGCACGAATTGCTGCCGCGATATCGTCGTTCACTTGACAGCGGCCGACCGCCGCAAGATCGACGAACAGGGCTGGGCCGACCGGCTGGACGTGCCGCCGTATGTTCGGCTGGGGCGCGGCTGGGTGCTCAGCCAGACGCCCGACAACCGCTGCGTATTCCTCATGCCCGACGGCAAATGCCGGATCCACGCCGAGTTCAGCGCGTCGGCCAAACCGCTCGGCTGTCAGTTGTTCCCGTTTGTGCTGCTTCCGGCTGACGGG
>JADFJZ010000247.1 GCA_022565195.1 Planctomycetota bacterium
AATTCATCGCATTCGTCGGCAGCGAGCACCTACCTGTAGAACTTGACCGCCATGATCAGTGCGAAAATCGCCCCGATCGGCGCGATCCACCATATGACGGGAATCGCGGGCATGTCCTCGCCGGTGACGGCGGCTGTGCTTGCAGGGTCGGCCTCCTGTGCGAGGGCAATCTCGGCGCCGCCCAAACACAATAACAAGGAAACACCTGCGAAAACGATCAACGACTTCAGACGGGTAACACCCATCGAGATTCTCCTTCTACCTGTCAATTCTATGGTCGGGCGGCGAGAGGGATCGGCGGATGCTGACCGCGCGGGACCTTCGCCGATCCAACCTGGTCTGGTTTACAAAACGGTTGTGCGGGCGGTGCAGAACTGCCTCGCCCGTCAAAGTGCCGGAATATAGCAAAAATCGGAATTCAGTCCAACAAATTCGGAGTGCTGTTGGCACTCGCACAAGGTGGGGACGAGTCCGAGGGAGGGCAAGTTTACCGGCGAGCCTCAGCGACCGTTCTCTGAGCGTGGCGGACGGCCTTGCGCTGCTGGCGGCGGCGACGTTCCGAGGGTTTTTCGTAGTAGCTGTTCCGCTTGATTTGCTTGGTCAGTCCCTCTTTCTCACAGAGCTTCTTGAATCGGCGGAGCATCTGGTCGATGCTCTCGTTGGATCGGGACTTGATCTTGATCGTGGGCACACAATCTCCTTTTTCGACAAACACACTCGTACACGCAACCTGGCTCAAATACGAACCGGGGAAGGATACATACTATATCGCATCAGCCCGGACAAGACAATGAGCAGCAATTCCCGTATTCTTGCGATTTTTGCCCGCCCGGATCGCCCCGGATCGCCGAAAACAGGACCAGAAGTGCGGTCCCGTGGGACGCCGCACGGGCCGGGATCCGGCCTGCCGCCGACCGCCTAAAATGGCCTCCGGCGCGAGGCGGCGGTTCGCCTGACTAGGCTTTGTTTGGAAACTCGGGTTCTTTCAAGGAGCCGCGGGTTTTAACCCGCGCGAGGCCTCGCGCAGACTAAAGTCTGCGGCTCCTTGGTTGTTTTCAGACAGAGCCTGGTGTGCTGAGTACGGTCAGCATGACGGTTCTTCGAGATACGTTTTGAAAATCGCGACCCGGACAATTCTTTTGCTCGTCGCGTTCGTGATCGCCTCCTGGCTGGCATTCGGCCCGACGGTGATTCCCTCCCCGGAGCACCTGCATCCGCAGTCCGCCCAACGCGCATTGGCGGTTTTCGTCGTGTGCCTGTCGTTGTGGTTCACCCACAGCATTCCGCTGGCGGTGACCGGCATGTTGGCATTCGCACTCTTGCCGCTCTTGAAAGTGACCGAGCCGCAGGACGCCTTCAAACATCTGGGCAGCCAAGCCGTGATGTTCATGCTGGGCGTGTTTTTCCTGACCGCCGCCATGATCGCCACCGGCCTGTCCAAGCGCCTGACGCTGCTGCTGCTGCACCGCATGGACAGCAACCCGCGAGACCTCTTCAACGGCGTGCTGACTGCATCCGTGGTCCTGGCCCTGTGTATGCCTGAGCATGCGGTGGCCGCCATGATGTTCCCGATCGTGCTCGAGATCGTGCAGGCGCTGGGCCTCAAACCAGGCCGGAGCAATTACGCCCGCTTGCTTTTTCTGGCCCTCGCCTGGGGCGCGGTCATCGGCGGCGTGGGCACGGTTCTGGGCGGCGCCCGGGCGCCGCTGGCCATCAGCTTCTATCAGGAGTTCACGGGCAAGAACATTGGATTCTTCACTTGGATGATCGCCGCGCTGCCGATCGTCGTGATTCTGACCCTCGTCGCCCGCGTGCTGCTGCCGCGACTGGTCCCCATCGATGTCACCGACGTTTCTCGCGCGACGAAGATGATCCGTGATCGCGTCGCGCACCTGGGAAAGATGCAATCAGCCGAGCGGCGATTGATGCTGCTGTCGCTGGCGACGATCGCATGCTGGATTGGGTTGGGCCACTATCCCAACATTGGCCTGGCCGTCATTTCGATCGCCAGCGCCTGCCTGCTGTTCGCCCTGAGGATCGTCACTTGGAACCAGATTCAAGACTACATCAACTGGGGCGTACTGCTGATGTACGGGGGCGCGTTGGCCATCGGCGGCGCGTTGCACGAGACCGGGGCCATGGCTTTTCTCGTCGGGCAGGTCTTCGGCCAGGGGTTCTCGCCCAAAGTAATCATGGTGCTGGTCGCCCTGGTGGCTCTGCTGCTCACTGAATGCATCAGCAATGCCGCAGCCGTCGCGGTTCTGCTGCCCATCGGCTACTCGATCTGCCAGGAGACAAACATTGATCCGCTGGTTATGACACTGGGCGTGACCATCATGGCAGGCTTGCCCTTTGCCCTGCCGGTAAGTTCGCCGCCGCACGCCATCGCCTTTTCCAGCGGGTACTACTCCGTCAGCGAGGCGTACAAGCCCGGCCTGATTATGAACATCTTTGCCGTGGTCGTATTTGTGGTGGTCATGTTGCTGTATTGGCCTATGATCCTGTGATGTTGAGTGTGATCGAATGAAAGACAAAGCGTTCACAGTATGGTTCACGGGCATCTCGCGCAGCGGCAAGACTACGCTGGCGAACATGCTGTGTGAGCGTCTGGCCGAGCGGGGCATCAAGGCGGAGTCTCTCGATTCCGGAAAGCTCCGGCGGGAATTCAATCAGGAACTCGGCTTCACGCGCGAGGCCATCGAAAAGAACTTGAAGCGAGTGGCCTACGACTGCCAAGTGCTCAATCGCAACGGCGTCGTCGCCATCGTGGCGGCCATTTCGCCGTATAAGGCTCTGCGTGACGCCGTGCGTGAGCAGAGTGACGCGTTCATCGAAGTCTATTGCGACGCGACGCCCGAGCAATTGCAGGATCGCGATCCGGAAGGCTTCTTCGAAAAAGCCCGGCGCAACGAAATTCTGAACGTGGCCGGCGTGAACGCACCGTACGAGCCGCCCGACACACCGGAGATTCACCTCAAGACCACGGTGGATTCCCCGGAAAGCTGTCTGGACACCATCCTCAAAACACTGGAGATCCTGGGCCACCTCCCGACGCGATCCGCCGGCGCCTATACGCCCGAGGAAGAAGCGCTGATCAAGAACCGGCTCCGCGAGTTGGGCTACATTTAGTGCTTTGTCTCGTGTGTTGCGAAGCGTGTGCCACTGGCGGTTTGCCCGCCAGTGCCGAACGTTTCGGCGGCAACACTGGCGGACAAGCCGCCAGTGGCACCCCGTCGGATCGGATGCATCAACCCATGCGTCAAACATCACTAGTGCTTGGCCACCTGAAAACATTCGGATTCCGTCTTGAAGTAGCGGTCGGCGTCTTTGCCGACCGATCCGTCGCAGGCGGCACGGGGACATCGGCCGCCACAAGACCATCCCGCAGATTCAAGCGTATCGATGCACTCGTCCCGGAGGAACCAGTCCCGGAGGGACGACGGTCGGTAGCCAGGGGCGCAAGCCCCTGGACAACGGCATCCTCGAACAACAAAGCCCCGGAGGGGCGACAGACTGCGGCAAGCATGGGATGGGCACCGCCGACTCATGCACCAGGCCCAGGCGGCTCTGCCAGGCCAGCCTCGCCTTGCTCCTACTTCGGGTGCTCTGCCGCCCCTCTGGGGCTTGCCTGCTCGGTCGTTGGCATCCCAGGGGCTTGCGCCCCTGGCTACCAACCCTGGCTCCTCCGGAGCCGGAACACGCATCGCCCACAACGACCGCAACACCTACGACACAGGCAACACCTACAACACCTACAACACCGGCAACACCCGCTGATTCATCGTGCGCCGAACAAGAATGTAGCGGTCGGCCGTGCCGACCGTCGTGCCGGCCTCGAAGACCGGCCGGCGGGGGCGTCGATCGCCACAAAATCAACCCGCAGATTCAAGTGTGTCGATGCACCCGTTTGTGTGGCGAAGTTGAATCGAGTTGCCAAAGATAGAGTGCGGGCGCTCCGCCGCGGCGGAGCATTGATCGCCGGCGTGCTCTTGATGCTCGTTGTCACTGCGAGCGTTCGCGCAGACACCGGCGCCGCCACGGTGGCTGAGTCGGCCCCCATCAACGACCTGTTGGAGCGCGCCCGCCGAGGGATCGAGCGAGGCGACTGGAAGTTTGTCGT
>JADFJZ010000001.1 GCA_022565195.1 Planctomycetota bacterium
AAACATCTCGCTGGGCAAGGCCGGTCGGACGCGGCATATGGGTCGGCGCCCGCACGTTCGCGGTGTGGCCATGAATCCTGTGGCTCATCCGCTCGGCGGCGGCGAAGGCCGAAGTGGCGGCGGCCGCCATCCGTGCAGCCCGACCGGTGTGCTGGCGAAGGGCGGCTCCACGCGAAATCGCCGTAAGGGATCCAACAAGCGAATTTTACGTCGGCGCAAGAGCAGGCGCTATGGGCAACTGGCGATTCCGAAGAAGTAGTGAAGCAGCGCGCGTGGTTGACGCGCCAGGAACCGGCATGACACGATCATCTAAAAAAGGCCCGTACGTTGATGAGAAGCTGTTCCGCAAGGTCATGCTGGCCAAGGACAGTGGCAGCAATTTGCCGATCCGGACGTGGTATCGTCGTTGCACGATCGTCCCGGAATTCGTGGGACACTCTTTCGAGGTCCACAACGGGAGACTGTTCAACAAAGTGTTTGTTACGGAAGACATGGTCGGGCATAAACTGGGCGAGTTTAGTCCGACACGAACATTCAAGGGTCATACCGGCGGCCGGAAGAGGGAAGGCAAGTAACGATCGAGCGTTGCCCGACGGCGGAGGAAGTTTCTAGATGGCTGATGCGATGGTGACAGGACGGTGGCAGGCGAAATATCGGTATGCCCGACTTTCCCCGCGAAAAGCGCGGCTGGTTATCGATATGATCCGCGGACACCGCTGTAGTGAGGCTCTGAACATCCTGAAGTTCAGCAAGCAGCGTCCTGCCGTGGACATCGCCAAGACGCTCCGTTCCGCAATGGCCAACGCCGACGAGCAAGAGGCGGACATGGGTCGGTTGTATATTGCGGAAGCTCGGGTGGACATGGGACCGACGACTCTTCGCTGGCGTCCGAAGGATCGCGGGCGGGCCCATCCGATTCTCAAGAAGACGAGTCATATTCATATTGTGTTGGCTGAGAAGTAATGATCGCGGAGTGATACTGTGGGGCAAAAGGTAAACCCAATTGGATTTCGGATCGGCATCACCGAGGACTGGCGTTCGCGCTGGTACGCTCCGAAGGCCTCGTATGGCGAGTTTCTCGTCGAAGACTATAGGATACGGGCCTACATCGATCGGCGCCTCAATCGCCAGCCGCCTTATGCGGCCGTGGCCAAGATCGAGATCGAACGAACGCGCGATGCAGTGAAAGTGATCCTGCACACCGCCCGGCCCGGCTTGGTGATCGGTCCGAAAGGCGCCGAGGTAGACAAACTCAAGGAGCACCTGGAGAACTTGATCGATCGTAAGATCACGGTCAACATCATGGAGATCAAGAATCCGGACCTCGACGCCCAGCTCGTGGCGGAAGGTGTCGCGGAGCAATTGAAGAAGCGGGCGTCCTTTCGGCGCACGATCAAGCAGCACCTGGAAACGACCATGGGCGCCGGCGCCCTCGGGATCAAGATTCGATGCAAGGGCCGGTTGGGCGGACGGGAAATGTCGAGCAGCGAGACCCAGCATCTCGGTTCGCTTCCCGTTCAAACGTTGCAGGCTCACGTTGAATACGGCTTTGCCAAGTGCCGCGCGAGCTACGGTGTGATCGGCGTCAAGGCCTGGATCTATCTGGGGCGCTATGGCGAGGAAATCACCCCGATTGCAGGTGATGGTGACGGCCACGGGCGGCGCCGGTCCGGCCCGCGTGGGAAACTGTAAGGATTTAAGAAGGAGTATCGGTCTTGCCCGCGATGCCCAAGAGAGTCAAGTTTCGTAAGTCACAGCGTGGCCGAATCCGCGGCAATGCGTCGCGCGGCAACACTGTGAGTTTCGGAGATTACGGCTTGCAGGCCTTGGGGCACTCGTGGATCACGGCCCGTCAGATTGAGGCCGGCCGCGTGGCCGCGACCCATTTTCTGCACCGCGAGGGTCGGGTGTTCGTGCGGATCTTCCCGCACAAGCCGATCTCGGCGAAGCCGCTCGAAGTCCGCATGGGCAAAGGCAAGGGCGAACCCAGCCAATGGGTAGCCTGCGTGCGTCCGGGGACCGTGTTGTATGAAATTGGTGGAGTTGAAGAAGATATCGCACGTGTGGCATTGACCCGCGTGGCGCACAAAATGCCGATACGCTGCCGCCTGATTTTGCGAAGAAGCAAGCACTAGGGCGGCTGGAGCAGAGGCTCATGAATATCGCGGAAATAAGAGCGATGAAGACGGATGAGTTGCACTCCGAGTTGGATCGGATCAGGCGGCACTTGTTCGATTTGCGGTCGCAGGCGGTGACGGAGAAGCTGGAGGATCCGACGCAGTTGACCAAGACAAGGCGCGAGATCGCGCAACTCTTGACTGTTCTCACGGAGCGTGGGGAGACCGGGATCGAAGAAAAGCAGTATCACTTGGAAACGGAAGCGCGGCGGAAGGTCGCCCAGTAGATGAGCCTTCCGATTTGTTGTTGAGAGTTCATGATGGCAGACACAACCGTTGGCAAGAACCAGGGACGCAAGCCGCGAGCGGTACGAACTGGATTCGTGGAATCCGCCAAGTGCGACAAGACGATCAAGGTAGTGATGGAACGCCGGGTCAAGCACCCGAAGTATGGGAAGTACATTCGGCGTCGTACGAAGCTGCACGCCCATGATGAGCAGAACCTCGCCAAGATCGGCGATCAAGTTGAGATCATGGAGTGTCGACCGATTTCGAAGACCAAGCACTGGCGTCTGGTTCGAGTGGTGCGTGCGGCGGATGCCCGCTGATCTGTTTTGTAGAGCGAAGACGAACTCATGATTCAAATGCAGTCAATTGTGGATGTCGCGGACAACACCGGCGCCAAGCAGGTAATGATCTTCCGAGTGATGAAGGGATCGACCTCGCGTCGCGGCAAGCTCCGGCTGCAAACGGCGGGTATCGGCGATATCGTCATGGGCACGGTCAAGAAGGCGTTGCCGACTTCGGATTTCGCAGACGCCAAGTCGCGGCCGGACAAAAAGAAGGCCCGCATCGTCAAAGGTGTTGTGGTTCGCACCCGGCATCGCTCCCGGCGCAAGGACGGCAGCTACGTGCGTTTCGATAAGAATGCGATTGTCCTGCTTAATGAAAACAACGAGCCCCGCGGCACCCGGATTTTCGGCGCGGTTGCCCGCGAGCTGCGTGAAGCGGGGCATATGAAGATTATTTCGCTGGCGGATGAAGTAGTGTAGGTTGGCAGCCCTGGGCGGGACCGCCCGAACAATGTGTTGCCGTTAAAAGTTGAATAACATGGCGAGACACATAAAGAGCAACGACATAGTCGAGGTGATCTCCGGTGATCACAAGGGCGAGCGGGGCAAAGTGCTTCGCGTCCTGCCGCAACGCGATCTGGTGGTCGTGGAGGGCGTGAATATGATCTATCGCCATGTCCGGCCTTCGCGCCGCAACCCGCAGGGTGGCCGTTTGCAGAGGGAGGCTGCGATTCATATTTCGAATGTGCTTCCAATCGATCCCAAATCGGACCGCGGCACGCGGGTACGATTCGAGATCGAACGAGACGGCAAGGGACGTGTGACCTCGAAGAAGCGAGTGACGATCGGCGGTACGGTGCTGGATGAAGTGACGCGCGCGACCGGACAGTGAATGCAGTACAGGTGAACGATGGTACGACTGCTCGAAAGATACAAACAGAACGTAGTGGCAGAGTTGAGCAAGGATCTCGGCCGGGCGAACATTCTGTCGATCCCGCGACTGGAGAAAATCGTGGTGTCGATGGGTGTTGGGCAGGCCGTCGCGGAGAAAAAGCGGATCGAATCGGCGACCCGCGAGTTGGCCTTGTTGGCCGGTCAGAAACCGGTTGTCTGCAAGGCCAAAAAGAGCGTCTCGAACTTCAAGCTTCGGAGCGGATATCCGATCGGGTGCAAAGTGACCCTGCGTGGCGATCGCATGTACGAATTCCTGGATCGTCTGATCAGCATCGTGATTCCGCGTATCCGCGACTTTCGTGGATTGAACCCGCAGTCTTTCGACGGCCAGGGTAATTACTCGATGGGCGTCACAGAGCAATCGGTGTTTCCGGAGATTGACATCGACAAGGTCGATTATACGCAGGGCCTCAACGTGACCCTGGTCACGACGGCGAAAAGCGACGCTGAGGGCAAGAATTTGCTCGCGCGGCTGGGGATGCCGTTTAGGGAATAGACGATACGAAGCTCGAGGTGTACGGCGATGGCAACGACAGCCTGGAAGGTTAAAGCGAAGCGAAAGCCAAAGTTCTCGTCCCGCCTCATACGGCGCTGCGAGTTGTGCGGGCGTGTGCGGGCCGTGTACCGCAAGTTCAAGATTTGCCGTATTTGCTTCAGAACGCTGGCGAACGAAGGCAAGATTCCCGGCGTCAAGAAAGCCAGTTGGTAGAGGAGTAAAGACAAGCGATGTGGTCTGACCCGATCGCGGACATGTTGACTCGGATTCGGAACTCGGCACGGGTGCGCAAGACGCAGGCCATGATCCCGTGTTCGAAGATGAAGGTCGGGATCGCCAAAGTACTCGTGGAGGAAGGCTTCATCTCCGGGTACGACGTGATCGGCGATACGAAGCAGGATATGCTGAGAATCGAACTGAAGTATGGCCCCCGCGGAGAGCAAGTGCTCCACCGTCTGGATCGCGTGTCATCCCCGGGTCGGCGCGTTTACAAGAAGTCCAGCGAGCTGCCCCGGGTTCTCAACGGCCTGGGGATCGCCATTTTGTCGACTTCTCAGGGCGTGCTGAGTGACCGCCAGTGTCGTGAACGCCAAATTGGCGGCGAACTATTATGTACTGCGTATTAACTTTGAGTCGGTATTGATCGAATGTCTCGGATCGGAAGAAAACCAATCGCTGTGCCCGGCGACGTCAAAATGAATGTTCGAGGGCAGTCTGTCTCCGTGACCGGCCCCAAGGGAGAACTCACCTGGACGTATTCCGATCCGATTACGGTTCAAGTGGACGGGAGTTCCGTCGTGGTACAGCGGGCGGACGACAGCAAGAAGAGCCGGCAGTTACACGGCCTGACGCGTGCCTTGATCGCCAACATGATCAAGGGTGTGCGCGAGGGCTATGAGAAGCGCTTGCTGATCTACGGCACGGGCTACTCTTGCAACTTGAAGGGTGGCAATCTCGAACTGAATGTCGGCTTTATGGGTCGCAGCGTCAACAAAGGGCCTCAGTTCGTGATTCCGGTGCCGGAGGGAGTCGAAGCGGTGGTCGAGACGCCGATGGCCCGTGGCGAATCCGAGCCTGCCAAACTTCTGATCCGCGGCATTGATAAGCAGAAGGTGGGCCAGTTCGCGGCAGAAATACGTGCGTTGCGCAAACCGGAACCGTACAAGGGCAAGGGCGTGCGTTACGAGAACGAGCAGGTACGGCGGAAGCAGGGCAAGTCCCTTGTGGGTGCGGGCGGCTAGTCCGGGGCGAGTCAAACACTATGGAACTGAACTGTCTGAAGCATAAACGTCGGTTACGCCGCAAGATGCGTATCCGCAAGAGAATCTTCGGAACGGCAGACCGTCCGCGCATGAGCGTATTCCGCAGCCATAAGAACATTTATGTTCAATTGATTGATGACTTGTCCGGCACGACGGTTTGTGAAGCAAATACGCGGAACGTGGCCCTGCGAAAGTCAATCAGCTATGGGGGCAACCAGGACGCGGCCCGGCTCATCGGGCAGGAAATCGCCCAGCGAGCGAAAGCAAAAGGCGTGGCACGCGTGCTGTTCGATCGCAACGGTTACCGCTTTCACGGCCGGTTAAAAGCGTTGGCCGACGCGTTCCAAAAGGAAGGCATCAAGTTTTAGTATAGGTGCATTGCAGCATGGCTTTTCAAAAGAGACAAAAGGACGAGTCTACCCCGGGAGGTTTTGAAGACGAAGTGGTGCGGATTTACCGCTGCGCCACGGTCGTCAAGGGAGGCCAGCGTTTCAGCTTCGCGGCACTGGTGGTGGTTGGCGACCGTCGCGGCCAGGTCGGCATCGGATATGGCAAAGCCAACCAGGTTCCATCGGCTGTGGAAAAATCCATCAAAGCGGCGCACAAGAACATCATCACAGTAAAGCTCGAAGGCAGCACCTTGCCCCACGAGGTTGTGGGGCGGTACGGGGCGAGTCGAGTGGTCATGGTCCCGGCGAGCCCCGGAACGGGTGTCATTGCGGGAGCGAGTGCGCGAGCCGTGCTGGAGTTGGCCGGTGTTCATGATGTGCTGACCAAGAGCTATGGCTCGAACAGCCCAAAGAATGTGGTACGTGCGACGTTTGAAGCGCTGCGATCTTTGATCAACGCAGAGGATATTACTCACCTGCGCGGCGTGAGCGTCGTCTCTTAGACGGGTTTGAGAAAATGGAACTGGCGGATATCACAAGTAAAGCAGGTGCTCACGAAAAGCGCAAGCGCGTCGGGCGTGGCCGTAGTTCGGGCCACGGTAAGACCTGCGGCCGAGGCCACAAGGGCTCGGGTCAGCGTGCGGGCGGCTCGATTCGGCGTCTCACCGAAGGCGGGCAAATGCCGCTGTTTCGCCGGATTCCAAAGAGAGGTTTCTCCAACGCGGATTTCCGGACGGAATATGACATCGTGAACATTTGTGACCTCGACGAGCTGTTCAGCAGCGGCGACGAAGTCACGAAGCAGGCGTTGGTCAAAGTGGGGTTGCTGCGGAACGATCGAGTTTTGGTGAAGATTCTGGGAGACGGCGATCTGGCGACGAAGTTGACGGTGCTGGCGGATCGGTTCAGCAAGTCGGCCAAAGAAAAGATCACGGCGGCGGGCGGAACGGTCAGCGAAATTGGGAACTCCAGGTAGAACGATTCAATGTTTAGTACGTTCCTGAATATCTTCAAGGTTGCCGAACTGCGGAAGAAGATCCTGTTCACAATCGGGATGCTGGTCATTTACCGCCTCGGCTTCGGCATCCCGCTGCCGGGGATCTGGCAGGAGCAAATGAGCAAGGCGGCGCCGGGTTCCGGCGGCGGTGCGATGGGCGATGCGTTCGAGTATTTTGCGATCTTCACGGGCGGCAATCTGCAGCAAAGCACGATCTTCGGCCTCGGCATCATGCCCTACATTTCGGCGTCCATCATCTTTCAGTTGCTCGCGACGGTGGTACCGGCGCTTGAGAAACTGCGTCGCGAGGGCGCGACCGGGCAAAAGAAGATCCAAGAATACACGCGCTATACGACTGTGCTGATTTGCTTCGTTCAAGCCGTGATCTGGCTCAAATACATTCATGCGCAGGGGTTCGTCTATCCCGATTATGCCAACACGTACACTTTTTGGATTATGGGCGTGTCCGCACTGGTCTGCGGCACGGTTTTTCTGATGTGGCTTGGCGAGCAAATCGACGAATACGGTTTGGGCAGCGGGATCAGCCTGATCATTATGGCCGGCATCATTGCCCGTATGCCGATGGCCATGATCACCGTCGGTCAGAATGCCTCGTTGAGCATGGGCGGAGACGGCGGGGCCAGCACTTATGGCCCCGGCAAGCTGCTCTTTCTGATCGTCGCGTTTGTCGGCGTGGTGGCCGGCGCGATTCTGATCACTCAAGCGCAGCGCCGAATTCCAATCCAACAGGCCAAGCAAATGCGAGGGCGCCGCGTCTACGGTGGCCAGCGACAGTACCTTCCCCTGCGCGTTAATCACGGCGGGGTGATGCCGATCATCTTTGCGAGCTCCCTTTTGATCTTCCCCAGCATCATTTTCGGCTGGTGTGAACAGGCTTGGCCCTCGGTTTCCTTCTTCTCGGCCGCTACTGAGGCATTCCGGTATGGGGGTGGGTACATTTATATTGTGACGTATATCCTGCTGGTCTATGTGTTTGCCTACTTTTGGACCACGGTGCAGTTTCAGCCGAAGGAAATGGCCACTCAGTTGCGCGACCACGGCAGCTTCATTCCCGGTTTGCGTCCTGGTAAGCGGACGGCGGACTACCTCGAGAAAGTGATGACGCGGATCACCTATGTGGGCGCGGGCTTCCTGGCTCTGATCGCCGTGATTCCCTCGGTCTTTGCGGACTGGCTGGAAGTTGACTTCATGGTGACTCAATACCTGGGCGGCACCGGCCTGCTCATTGTGGTCAGCGTGGCCCTGGACATGATCCAACGGATCGAAGCCAATTTGATCATGCGAAATTACGAGGGCTTTCTCGGTGGCGCAGGAACGATTAAGGGAGCCCGTGGGTAGGCGCGTGAGCGGCGCCTCACAATCGTTGGAACGGTAGACCTCGGATGCTGGTGAAACGCGGGATCATTCTCAAGAGCGCTCGCGAGATTGAATTGATGCGGGAAGCCGGTCGCGTGGTTCGCCGTGTTCTCTCACGCTGTGAAGAGATGGCTTCGCCCGGCGTGTCGAGTGCGGAGCTCAATGCCGAAGCCGAACGCATCATTGCGGAGGCCGGCGGCGAAGCGCTGTTCAAGGGTGTTCGGGCGCCGAAGGCGCGATTTCCTTTTCCGGCGGCGCTGTGTACCAGCACCAACGAAGAAGTCGTGCATGGGATTCCGAACGGGCGCCCGCTGCAGGCCGGAGACATCATCAGCGTGGACTGTGGCGTGCGGCTAAAAGGGTATTGTGGAGATGCGGCGGTCACGATTGCCATCGGCGAAGTGAGCCCCGAGGTACAAAAGTTGCTCGACGTGACGCGCTCGATGTTGGAGATTGCGGTGACGCAGATGAAACCGGGTCGGCGCTGGAGCGAAGTCGCCAAGCGGATGCAGAAGCGCGCGGAGGAGAACGGCTTCTCCGTCGTGCGAGAGTTCGTGGGGCATGGCATTGGACAGCAAATGCACGAGGATCCGAAAGTGCCCAACTACTACGACCGCCAGCAGGCCAGGCAGGATTTTGAGCTTCGTTCGGGGATGCTGCTCGCCGTGGAACCGATGGTCAACATCGGCACGGCGGATGTGGAGTACAAAGACGACGATCTTTGGACGGTTGCTACTCGCGATGGCAGATGGGCCGCTCACTTCGAGCATACCATTGCAGTCACCGACAACGGCAGCGACGTGTTGACCGACGGTCGATAGGAAGGATGTGCGGCGATGAAAGTCCGAAGCAGCGTCAAGCGGATTTGCGGGAACTGCAAAATCATCAAGCGGAAAGGCGTGATTCGCGTGATTTGCACGAATCCTCGCCACAAGCAACGACAAGGCTGAGCAGAAAGGGCGGATGATGCCTCGAATCGCTGGTGTTGATGTACCCAACAACAAGCCCATCGGGATCGCCGTGCGCTATATCTATGGCGTGGGACCGTACGTGAGCAAGATGATCCTGAAAGATGCCGAAATCGACGAGACGGTTCGCGCGAAAGACCTCACCGAGGCAGAGGTGACCGGGATTGCCAATATCATCACGCGCGACTACATCGTCGAAGGGCAACTGCGTCGCCAGGTTCAGCAGAACATTGCTCGATTGCGGGATATTGGATCCTACAGAGGACTGCGCCACCGCCGCGGTTTGCCCGTTCGCGGGCAGAGGACCCGAACCAACGCGCGTACGCGCAAAGGCCCCAAGAAGACGGTTGCGGGCAAGAAGGGCGTGAAGGAGTTGCATCGTGGCTAAGAAATCCGGCAAAAAGACGGTGCGGCGGAATGTCGCGCGTGGCATTGCTCATATCAAGGCCACGTTCAACAACACGCTGATCACGATCACGGACGCCAACGGTGAGACATTGTGCTGGGCTTCTTCCGGGACCATGGGCTTTAAGGGTACTCGCAAGAGTACGCCCTTTGCGGCTCAGCGGGCTGCGGAAACTTGCGCCCACGCCGCCAAGAAGTTCGGCATCATGGAACTTGAAGTGAGAGTCAAAGGCCCGGGGTCGGGTCGGGAATCCGCCATCACGGCTCTGCAGTCTGCCGGGATCAGGATTCAGTCGATTGAGGATGTGACGCCGTTGCCGCACAACGGCTGTCGGCCGGCCAAGAGGCGGCGAGTGTAGAGAGTCATCTGCCAGAGGACGTTTCGCTTATGTCGAGATACATCGGACCAGTTTGTCGTTTGTGCCGCCGTGAAGGCATCAAGCTCATGCTCAAGGGGAGTCGTTGCTACTCTGCGAAATGCCCCATGGAGCGGCAAAGCAGGAATCGGCCGCCCGGTATGCACTTCTGGCGCCGCCGCAAGAGCACGAGCTATGGCATCCGCCTTCGCGAGAAGCAGAAGGTTAAACGATATTACGGCGTTTATGAGAGACAGTTTGTGCTCTATTTCGCACGAGCGGAGAAGGCCAAAGGGAATACAGGTGAGGTTCTGCTGAGCCTGCTCGAGCGCCGGCTGGACAACGTGATCCGGAAGCTGGGCTTTGCTGCTTCCCCCAAGGCGGCCCGCGAAGTCGTCGGGCACGGTCATATTCTGGTCAACAATCGGAAGATCGACCGACCCAGCTACCAAGTGCGGGTGGGTGACACGATCGGCGTGCGAAGCAAAGATGGAAGCCAGAAGCTGATCCGGCAGAATCTGGAGGCGTGCGGCGGTCCGACCTCACAAGGCTGGCTGGAACTTGTGCCGGAACGGTTGGAGGCGACGGTTGCGGCGTTGCCGGGCAGGGATGATGTCCAAATCCCTGTTGAAGAGCAGTTGATTGTCGAGATGTGTAGTCGCTGAGTCCCGATCGGGGCGGCGATGACGCTGTTGATACAAAGTACTCAGATGCGGTCTTCCGATGAGGAGATGAGAATATGCGGATTCGGTGGAGAGGTCTGGAACTGCCCACTCAAGTCATCTGCGATGAAGAATCGAGCACTGACTACTACGGGAAGTTCAGCATAGAACCGTTCGAGCGGGGCTTCGGCACGACCATTGGTAACAGTCTGCGCCGAATCCTGCTGTCCAGCCTGGAAGGGGCGGCCGTGACGCGCGTGAAGATTGAGCGCGCGGCGCACGAGTTCACTAGTTTGCCGGGTGTTCTCGAAGATGTGACAGACATCGTTCTGAACATCAAGGGATTGGCCATCCGCATGGATGCGGATGAGCCGCGCACCATTCGAGTCACAAGGACTACCAAGGGCAATGTCACGGCTGCCGCGATCGAGACGGATCCGAAAATCGAAATCATCAACCACGACCACCATCTGGCCACGCTCACGGACAAAGTCGAGCTGTCGATTGAGATGGTCGTGGAGAAGGGCCGGGGTTGGCGGCCGGCCGAGGATAACCTGGGCACTGAAGCGGATGTGAATGTGTTCCCGATCGACTCGTCATTCTCGCCGGTCACCCGGGTTCGATACAAGGCTGTGGATACGCGTGTCGGGCAACGCACCAACTATGATTGCTTGATCATGGAGATTTGGACCAACGGCGCGATCAAGCCGGAAGATGCGCTCGTGGAAGCGGCCAAGATTCTCAGAAAGCATCTCAACCCCTTCGTTCTCTATCACGACGCGGGCACGGATGAAATCATCGAAGCCATGCCGGAAGAACCTCTCCCTGAACCGGATGTCGACGACGACCTCCGGGCTAAGTTGAACATGAGCTTGGCGGACCTGGACCTTTCCGTTCGCGCGGGCAACTGTCTGGAATCGGCACGGATCCTGACGGTTGGGGAACTGGCGCGATGCACGGAGAACGATCTGCTGCGCGTGCGCAGCTTTGGCAAGACCTCTTTGCGTGAGGTCAAGCGCAAGTTAGGTGAAATTGGGCTGACGCTGGGGTTCGACGTCGAAGGAGGCTCAGTGCCACAGCCGGCGAGCACCACTCCAGCAGTAATGACCGAATCGACGGCGCCGACGGCGAGTACGATTCTACCGCCGCCCCCCATGCCCCCGAGTACGGCGCAGCACGATGCGGGGCAACTTCCGAATCCAATGGTTGATACGAATCCGTTCCGGGTAGGTCAGCAGTAGCTACATCACAGGTTGAATCATGAGACATCGCCTCGCATTTCGGAAACTCGGTAGAACCATGGAGCACCGCAAGGCGCTCCGACGGAACCAGGCCCAGAGTCTGTTCGAGCATGGTCAAATCACGACGACCTTGCAGAAGGCGAAGGACCTGCGGCCTTTTGCCGAGCGTATGATCACTCTGGCGAAGAAGGCTCGTCAGGGGGACTTAGGTGCGCGGCGTCGGCTTCAGAGCTTGTTGACAGAGCGCTTCTTTATTGCCGTGGAGCATCAGGACGAGTACGACAACATGTCCAATGCCGGGCGGCGGGCGGTCCGGAGATCGCGCAGTGGCCGTCATTACCGTACGGGTGAGGGCAAGGGTTCACTTCCGTTCACAGTGACGGCAATTAGTCACCGATTGATTAACGAAATCGCCGAGCGGTATGAAGATCGAGAGGGAGGCTACACACGCATCATCAGGCTCGCCAAGACGCGCTTGGGGGATCAAGGTGCTCAGGCGATCCTACAGCTTGTAGGCGAAGAAGAAGTGCCGAGCAACGTCCCCAAGCCTGGTAAGTCCGCGCGACGCCGGCGGATCGACGCTCGCTATGCCGCGGTGCTGAAATCCGGCAAGAAGGGCCAAGCCGCTGTCGAGCCCCCCAAGAGCGAAGCTTCAGAGGGGGCTTCAGAGCCCAAGGATAGCGAGCCTGCCGAGCAGGCGCCGGACACCGAGGCAAAAGGCGAGGCTTCGCCGGAGTAACGCGCCCAGCCTGCGGCGGTATCGCTTGATGTGCGGATGTGCTTCGCAGAGCGTACCGAGGCTACTCGCCAGGGGATTCCGCACATGGCTGCCGAAGTTTCTGAGCCCGACTGCATCTTCTGCAAGATAGTCGCTGGCCAAATACCATCTATGAGTGTGCTGGAAACGAAGAGCGCTTTGGCGTTTATGGACATCGGCCCGCTGGCGGAGGCCCACTTGTTGGTGATTCCGAAACGCCACTACGCCCGACTGGACGAGATGCCCGAACAGGAAGTACGGGAGCTCACGACGCTGCTGCCGAGACTCGCCCGAGTGGTCGTCAAAGTGACCGAGGCTGAGGGCTACAACATTCTGCAGAACAACGGGCAAGTGGCCGGCCAGGCTGTGGAACATGTCCATTTCCACATTATTCCGCGTAAGGAAGGTGACGGATTGGGTTACCGCTGGCCCGCCAAGGAGTACGAACCCGGGCGTGCCGACGAGATCCACGGCCGACTGCTGCAAGCCTTGAAGGCAAGAAACTGATCACCGGTAGTCGTTGAACCCCATCTAAATGGATGTTGTCCTTCTTGATGCTCTTCGCATTCGACGTGTTTGCGAGAGATGCAAGTGCGGTATAATCCTTCGGCATGTCCTCATCGATCACGAACAAGCGACGATTGCAGTTCAACAGATCGGAAGCCGGTGGTGCGCTCGGCGATCTGGGCACATTCATTCCCCTGCTGGTGGGCATGGTCAACAAGTGCGGCCTGCAACTCGGACCGGCGCTGCTTTTTGCCGGGCTGATGAACGTCGTCACCGGGCTGGCTTTCGGGATACCCATGCCGGTTCAGCCGATGAAGGCGATCGCCACCGTCGCGATTTCTGAAGGTCTGAACGAGGCGCAGATTCTCGCTGCGGGTATGGTGACCGGCTTCGTGATTCTGATCCTTGGTGTGACGCGGCTGATTGAATGGTTGAATCGCGTCATGCCCAGGAGTGTCGTTCGCGGTCTTCAACTGGCATTGGGGCTCAAGCTGCTCACCAAAGGGTTTGATGAGATCGCGGGCACCGGGAGACTCTTCGCCTGGGACAGTATGGCCACCGCTACCGTTTGCGTTGTGGTCGTATTGGCGCTGTACTTCTCCAGCCGCGTGCCCGGGGCGCTGGTGGTCTTCGGGATCGGACTGATCGCTTTGTTTGCAGCGAACCCGAACCTGCTCGGCGAAATCAGGTTCGGCCTCGATTGGGCCTGGCCCAACCTCGGCAATTGGGAGGATTGGAAGACGGGCATGCTCCGCGGAACCATCCCGCAAATTCCGCTCACGACGCTCAATTCCGTGATCGCAGTCTGCGCCCTCTCGATGGACCATTTCCCCGATCGGCCGGCGGGACCGCGCAAAGTGGCCATTTCCGTGGGTCTGATGAATCTATTGTGTTGCCCCTTCGGCGCGATGCCAATGTGCCATGGTGCGGGTGGGTTGGCTGCCCAATACCGCTTCGGCGCCCGAACAGGCGGCAGCGTGGTGCTCCTCGGAGGGGCCAAGATCGCTCTGGCTTTGCTGTTCGGCGGTTCGCTGCTTGCGTGGCTGCAAGCGTACCCGCATTCGGTATTGGGCGTGTTGCTTCTTTTTAGCGGGCTGGAATTGGCAGTGGTTTGCAGAGACCAGACAGCCAAGACCGATTTCTTCGTCATGATTCTCACGGCGGGAGCATGTCTGGCCGTGAACACTGCGTTGGGATTTGCCGTAGGCTGGGCAATGGCGGCGCTGCTGATCTGGGGAGTCTTCAAGATCGAGAAACCGCCGAACGCCGAGGATGGCAACGGGGATTAGTTTGGACCCATCTTCGCCAGATCCTCCGGCGTGTTGACGTTGTGCAGTTGCCGGGATTCTTCGGGCGTCGGCTTGATGGCTTTGACCCGGATGCGCTTAAGCAGGGAGTTGAGGCTGGCATCGCCGTCAAACAGGACTTCAAACGCGGGTGCGAGCTGGGCACGGTTCTCCACGGGTGCCCGAGCGATCCGAGAATGGTACAGAGCACAGCAGGCGTGATAGCTGCCGCGGCGTTCGGTCCTCTCAAAGACCACGGCATCGGTATCGGGATCGGCCTGGGCCATAAGCCTCCGAATAACGGCCGATTCAATGTAGGGCATGTCGCAGGCGAGCAGCAGACCCCATCCTGGGTCCGCACACTTGAGCAAAGAGCACAGCCCGGCGAGTGGGCCGCCGTCGGGTTTCTCGTCATCGACGACGGTCAGCTCCTCCAGCGAGGCGGGCAGGCGAATCTCACGGCCGAGCACGACCACCTCATCGGTGATCTGTCGGGCCACCTGCACTGCGTGCTCGATCATGGTTCCGCCGGTCGGCAACTCGATCAAAGCCTTGGGTCGCCCCATGCGCGTACTCTTTCCTCCGGCGAGGATACCGGCGACCACAGAACCGAGTATTGGCGTAGGACTTGTCTTGCTCATGGTGACGAAGAGGCCCGGCGCCGAGTT
>JADFJZ010000002.1 GCA_022565195.1 Planctomycetota bacterium
CATGCGCGAAGAATTGGGCGGGCCGCTTGGACTCGACTTCAATTTCTCGCTCACCCCCGGCGAGAAAGACCGCTGCGCGCGCGTGATCCAAAAACAACGTCTGCTCGACGAGGTCGTGTCGGACCCCGGCACCCTGCTCGCGCGCACCATGCAGGGTTTCGCCGAGGGAGAGGACTTCAACTCGGAAGGTTGGCGCTCGAACGAGGTCGGCGCGGGTCAAGGGCACGGCAACGCGCGCGCCGTCGCCCGCCTGTTCGCCGCCTTGGGGAACGGCGGCGAACTCGACGGCGTGCGCATCATGGGTGAAGCCACGCGGGATCAGGCCATCGCCTTTCAATGCGAAAGCGACGGTACCGACCCTCTGTTCGGTATTCCGATTCGATTCGCGCTCGGCTACGAGCTCAATTGCAAACCGTTCCCCATGGGCCCGAACTCACGCGCCTTTGGCCATTGGGGTGCGGGCGGGTCGTTCGGGTTCGCCGACGCGGACGCAGGGATCGCGTTTGGCTACACGCCGAACTACATGCACGACGAACTGGAGCTCGGCCCGCGCGGCGCGGCGCTGGTCGGCGCCGTGTTCGACTGCCTGTGACCAGAAAAAGTCATTGGAGGCATCGGGGGCGGTTTGACTTGACCATCGGCGGAATACCCCGTTGAATCGCCATGATTTGGTCGTGAATTAGACTCAGCAGCCGCAGGGGAGCGGCGCATCACGGGGAGAAAACATGTTCAAAACGCTGCTATTGGGTGGCGCGGCCGTTGTCATGATGGCCGCCGCCGCGATTACGTCGCCCGCTCGGGCCGACGGCGATACCTTACGCATCGGGCACTACGATCTGCCGGCGCAATTCGGATTGCCCTACGGCACCTTCGGCGCCAACGGCGCACTGCCGCTTATGGCCGTCTACGATGCCATCACCTACGTCGATGCTGACGGCAAAACCGTGCCGGGCCTTGCCCTGTCCTGGGAAAGCACGGACGAATTGACGTGGGTTCTCAAATTGCGCCCCGGCGTCAAGTTCCACAATGGCGAGCCTTTCAACGCGGATACCGTGATCGCCAACATCGACGCGATCAACAACGACGAGGTGGTAAAGAACCATCAGTCCACGCGTCAGTTGCGGGGCATCCCGACGGCACGGAAGATCGACGATCTGACGGTCGAAATCAAAACGGCGAAGCCCGATCCAATTCTAGCCCGCCGCCTCGCCATTATGCGGCCACACGAGCCGAAAGCCTGGGCGGACCTGGGCGCGGCAGGGTACGGCAAAACTCCCATCGGTACGGGGCCCTACAAAATCTCCATCTGGGACAACGAGAAGATTCTCGGGACTGCTTTCGAGGACGGCTGGCGCGTGCCGAAGATCAAGAACCTCGAGATCCGTGAGTTGCCGGAGCCCGCGGCCCGCGTTCAAGCCCTTTGTTCCGGACAGGTCGATCTGGCGAATCAGTTGACGCCCGATGATCAGATCGCGATCGAGGCTTGCGGCCGAAAGGTCACGTATTCAGTTACCAACAACACGATCAACCTCATCCTGCGGCACCTGGACGGGGACAGCCCCGTCGCCGACGTGCGCGTGCGCCAAGCCCTGAATTATGGTTACAACAAGCAGGCGTTCGTCGAAAACGTGCTGCGCGGAGTCACGCGTCCATCGGGTCAACCGACGACGCACCTGATGAGCGGCTATCAGACCGACATCAACCCCTATCCCTACGACCCCGAAAAGGCAAAACAGCTTCTTGCCGACGCGGGCTATGGCGATGGCCTCGACCTGATGGCCGAGATCGTCGTCACCACGGGTGAGTTCAAGGACACCTTCCAGGCCATGGCCAACGACCTCAAGAAGATTGGCGTCAACCTGGAACTCCGCGTCATCACCATCCCCGACCTGGTCAGTAAGATCCTCGGTCAGAAGGAGTGGGCGGGCGATGCCTTCAGCATGATGTACGAGGGCTTTCCGACGGCGGATATCAGCCGCGTCATGAACACCCACTCGTGCATTTTCTTCAACAAGCACACTTGTTTCGATGAGATTCAACCGACCATCACCGCGATGAACTCGGAGTTCGATCTCAAGAAACGGGCGGACCTCCAACGGAAGATCGCACAGTTTTACCACGACAACGCGAGCGCGGTTTTCAGCCACGAGCGCGTACAGGTGGACGGTCTTGCGAGCAACCTCATGGAATATACGGTCGTCAACCGCACGATTCCGTACCACAAGCTCTATTTCAAATAGGATAACAATCTAGTCTTGAAGGGCCGGGCCGCCTCTGACGAAGCGCCCGGCCTTTATCTTTGCCCGGCCTTTATCTTTGCCCGGCCTTTATCTTTGCCCGGCCTTTATCTTTGCCCGGCCTTTATCTTTGCATTGCCTGCGCGGGGCGCTACCGGCGGCGGGTATTAGGCTCTAAAATAGTTTGGTGCATGCGGGCCTCGGCGCTCCGTGGCGCCCCCAGGCGCGGAGAGAAACTCGCACGGCATCGAGGACCGCCATGATCTTTCGCCAAATGTTCGACAGCGTTTCTTGTACTTACACCTACTTGCTCGCGAGCCGGCTCGGCGGCGAGGCCCTGATCATCGACTCGGTGCTGGAAAAGGTGGACCGCTACATCCAGTTACTCGATGAGCTCGATTTGAAGCTGGTGAAAGCCGTCGATACCCACGTGCATGCCGATCACATCACCGGCATGGGCGCCCTGCGTGACCGCACCCGGTGCATCAACGTCATGGGCGAACAGAGCGGCGTCGACGTCGTGTCGATGCGGGTGGGCGACGGCGACTCGATCGATATCGAGGGCCTCAGCCTCAAGGCCATCTACACGCCCGGTCACACCGACGACTCCTACTGCTTCTATTTGGGCGATCGGGTGTTCACCGGCGACACCCTGTTTATCCGTGGCACCGGCCGGACCGATTTTCAGCAAGGCAGCTCGGCTGTCCAATACGATTCTATTTTCAACAAGCTTCTAACCCTTCCCGATGAAACGCTGGTGTATCCCGGGCACGACTACAAGGGAGATACCGTCAGCACGATCGCCGAGGAGCGCGAACACAACCCGCGCCTTCAAGTAAGCTCCGTGGAAGAGTATGCCGAGATAATGGACAACCTGAACCTGGCCAGCCCCAAGCTGATGGACGTCGCCGTCCCGGCCAACCTGAAGATCGGATTGTCCCAGGAAGAAGTCACGGCCAAGGGCTGGGGTCTCAGTTGCGATGAGGCGAAGGGGCTCGTCGGCAAAGCCGATGTCGCGCTGGTCGATCTGCGCGACGAGAACGAACGCGTGCGTCATGGCGTGATCCCGGGCTCGCTCCATGCACCCTACGGGGACCTCGAAAAGAACGTCGGCGCGGGCGGGCTCTTGCACGAACTTGCGTCCGCGGCCGGGAAGCGGTTGGTGTTCTACTGCGCCTATGGGGAGCGCTCGGCCATGGCCGTACAGACCGCTCAGGACCAGGGTCTCACTAATTGCTGCCACATCAGTGGTGGCCTGGACGCCTGGAAGAAGGCAAGTGGTCCCGTCGACGTTTGAAAGCGCCAGGAGAGCCGGTCAAAAAAATCCCCCGCGGCGTGAGCCGCGAGGGAGCCGAACGGGCAGTTGAGAGAGGAACTGGGGGGACGCTAGGCAACTAGGGCCGGCCGAACAATGACGGCGGTCACACTCCGGGACCCGCCAGCCACCGCCGCATTAAGGTTTCCAAAAGGAAAATTCTTTTATTTCAATCCGATATGGACTGAACTTAGTCAAAGAGAGCAGGATTAGTTGCGCCGTCGCCCTAACGGGCGACAAGATGAAATTCAACGCGCCGGTTACGGCGGAACGCGATTTCGTCGCCGCTGGTGTCGACCGGCCGGTACTCGCCAAACCCAACGGCGGCCAGGCGCTCGGGCGAAACGCCCTGCCCGGCAAGGTATTGCACGACTATGCGTGCCCGCTCGGCCGACAAATCCCAATTCGACTCAAAGGGGCCTTCTTCGAGCGGCTGACTATCGGTATGGCCGTCCACGCGCAAAACCCACTCCAAACCGACGGGTGCATCGCGCGAGGCCGACAGTAACGTCCGGGCCAGCGCCGCGAGTGGTGCTTTCGGAACCGTGCTGATCGGCTCGACGACGATCGAAGTTACGGATGGAATCAGCCTGGCGATCTATGCCGATCGACTGACGTTGCCTGCTGCGGAGGCAGGGAGTGCCCAGGCGACTCTGACAGCGACGGTCCGCGGTGCGCGGGAACCCCTCAGCATCGTCTGGCGTGTCAGCGGACCCGACGGGAAGGATGCGACTTCGCGGCTGACGAACAGCACGGGCGCCGAGACGAGGTTCGCTCCGGATCTGCCCGGGGCGGAGTCGGGATCGTACGTTGTTCGCTGCTCGGTGTCGGACGCCCGCGGCAGGACGGCGGCTGACGCGCTGGTGATCACGGTGGGCGAGCCTTTGAGCGCGGCGGTATCCGCCGATCGCACGTCGCCGACGATTCGCGGCAACGCCGGCTTTGACAGTGTACGGTTGAAAGTCCGCGCCTCGGGCGGAACCGCTCCGTATGCTTACCAGTGGTTCGTGCAAGATCCTGGCGACAGACGCCGGCTGCTGGGCGGGTTGCTGGGCAGTTTCGCAACCGCGAATCCGACTTTCTCAGCCGACACACGACTCGGTCCGCACACTGCGTGGTGCGTGGTCACCGACGCCGATGGAACAGTCGCGGCTGACGGCGTCACGCTCAACGTGGGTCAGCCTTTGAACGTCGAGGTGGCCATCGACAAGCCTGCTCTGGGTGGGCTGTCTCCGAGGGGTGGTGTTGGCGGGCAAGGTCGGCTGTTCGGCAGGGCTCAAGGCGGCGCGCCGCCGTACACTTACAATTGGGAAGTTGTTGATGCGAACGGCGTCACGGATCGCTCGATCCTGAGCGCTGCATCGGTTGCAGATCCCATCTTCACCAGCACCCAAGATGAAGGAACATATCGCGCGACACTGACCGTTACGGACGCTCTGGGCGCGGTTTTCACGGACGGCGTCGATGTTGTTGTCCAGGAGCCGGCACCAGTGGAGGCGAACAGTGGAGTCGGCGGAGGCCTCAGAGTGGAGATCAGCACCGATCGCAGGCGGCTTCAGCCGATTGTAGGCGTTGCGACTCTGCAAGTCGATGCGATCGGAGGCGTTGAACCGATCTCGTTTGAGTGGGAAGTCATCAACGACAACGGCGCGGGGGAGGCTGAACGTCTCGATGTCACGACCGGTGCCCAGGTTACTTTCACCGCAGGCGCTCTGGAAGGGCGCTATCGCGTTCGATGTGCCGCCATGGACTCCGCTGGGCAGGTGGCACGCGGCAGTGTTCAGTTGGAGGTGACCGAAGCCTTCGACATTGCCCTGGCTACATCGGTGACTCACTTGGCATCCGGCGGCGTCGTGGGCCTGTCGGTCGAGCTTGGCGGCGGAACGCCCAACTTTACATATTCCTGGAGGGTGTTGGACGAGAATGGCGTGCCGGCCGGCGTCTTTGCCAACGGGGCGACGACCACGGGCGAGGCGCTGCAAATTTCGGTAGGTGATCTACAAAACCAATGGTCCGCGCCCACGGGCGCCGGATCAAGTGGAACCTATCGTATTGTGGTCACCGCTGTGGATGCCGACGGTCTCGCCGCAAGCGCCGCCGCACGTGTGACGGTGTCTGATGCGTTTGCCGTGGAGCTGTCCGCGACGGAAACTCACGTGGTACCCGGTGACTCCGTGGGACTTACGGTTTCCCGCGTCGGCGGCACGGCGCCCGTCACTTACGTTTGGACCAGCTTCAACGGCGAGGGTACGCTCAGTGGGACGTTCACCGAGGGTTCGGCGGGCACGGGTCAGGCTGAGCAAATCAGCGAAGACGATGCCGTGAACATATGGACGGCACCACTGGAGGGCACGGGCACGACGGGCAGCTACGAAATCCAAGTGACGGCGACCGATGCGGACGGGGACACATTCAGCGACGTTGTCGAAGTGATCGTGATTGAGCCGTTGTCGATGAATCTGGCGGCTGGAAATGTTGTGGTGGCCCCAAGCGGCTCGACGATGTTGATCGCGGACCGCACCGGCGGAGAGGGGCCTTTCACTTACGCCTGGACGGCGACCGATTCGAACGGTCAACCGGCCGGCGCCTTCATCACGGATTCCACGGGCAGCGGCTCTGCGATTCAAGCCAATCAAGCGGACGATGCAACCAACTTCTGGATTGCTCCGATCGATACCACGGGCACTACGGGTTTGTATGATGTCACTTGTACCGTCGTGGACTCGCTGGGCAGTGTCTTCGCCGACAGCATCCAGATCGTGGTCGGTTTGCAGGACTCGCTGAACGCGGACTTGTCTGCCAATAAGGTTTTCGTGCCGCCGGGCGAACTGGTCGATCTGGCCGTCGAATCAGTCGGCGGTGTCGGTGTGCGGGAATTCACGTGGCAAGCGCTCAATGAGTTGGGCGTATCAGCCGGCACCCTGAGCGCAAGCACGCAGACCAGCGCGACGGGGGCGGTGACGAATGCCTGGACCGCACCCGCGGCGGGGACTGGAACGCTGGGCACCTATCGCATCGAAGTGACGGTCTCGGACGCCGCCGGCGCAGCCTTCACTGATTCAGTGCCCATCATCGTTCGATCGCCACTGTCCCTGCACCTCTCAGCTGCCGACATTTTGATCCCGCCGTCAACCAGCGTCATCCTTTCAGCCACGCCCACCGGCGGCGAACCGCCGTTCACGTATACTTGGTCGTCCAAGGATGGAACGGGAAGCGATGGCGGCACGTTCACCTCGGGATCCGGGGGCACGGGCGTGGCGGAGCAGAGCGGGCAGAATGCGGGCGTCTCGAACACTTGGAGGAGCACCACGGACAATGCTTACACCATTGCGTGTACTGTGCAAGACAACATCGGGCAAGTGTTCACGGATTCGATCTCCGTGGTCGTGACGACCGAGGACGTGTTCTCGTTCAACGTGACCGCGGACAAGGCGGTTGTCGGACCCGGCGAGACCGTGACGCTCGCGGGCAATCAGACCAGCGGGTTTTCGCCGTTCACGTATACGTGGAATGCCCAGAACGAATCCGGCGGGCCTGCGGGAACGCCTTCGACGCTCACGCAGAACAATGTTGTCGGTGACACGACCACCACCTGGGTCGCACCGACCGGCCCGACGGCGGAAGGAACCTACAATATCGCCTGCACGGTCACCGATGCGGGCGGCAAGAGTTTCACCGACAGCATCTCGGTCAAGGTGAGCACGCTGGCCATGCAGAACCTGTTTTTCGATCCTGCGACGGCGGATACCACCAGCGTTCTCGGTGCTACATTGCTGACCGCGAGTCCGTCGGGCGCCGACCCGGGCCAACAGATTGTCGCCGGGTTTACCAATCCGGTTCATCCGCGCAATGTGGTCATCACGATCGGTGACTTGAATGTCAGCATCACCGGCGGCACGGCTCGCGTGACCGGGCTTGACAGCCGCGGGTTGTCACGTTCGGAAGTGATCACCATCGGTGCGTCCACGGGTGTGAGTACATCGCATACCGGTGTCGTCCCGTTCGCAACAGTGAGCCAGATTGACTTGTTCAACTTCACGGGCCTCACTGCCTTTTCGGATACCGTTTCACTGGGCGTGGGAACGAAGTTCGGATTGACGGGCAAGCTCAACGCGGCGAGCGATGTGCTCTACGTCAACGAAGCGGGAACCGTGCTCACCAGCGGGTACACCGTCGATGCCACCGCAAGCCAACAGGGCATCACGTTTGCCAGCGCACCCAACGGCGTCCGCGACTACGTGGTGGTCTTTCGAGTGCGCTAGCGAGCTGCGATGCGCAGGACTGAGGACTGAGGATTTGTCGATAGCAACTGCTCAGCACTCAGTCCTCTCACTACGGTGCGGGCGTCAAGAGATACCCGCGGAACTGGCCGTCGATTCGGCCATAGCCCGTGATTTGGCCTGACGCGTTGACACCGAAGGCCACGGTGAGCGTTTCCCAGGATGTGCCGTCAGGCAGCAAGTCGTTGAGGTTGTGCAACTGGCCGGCGGTGTAAATGAAAGCGTTGAAGTCTGCCGCCGTGCTGGAACTTACGCTCCCGACCATCTGGCCCGCATCGTTGATGCCCACACTGAAGTCTGCCCGAAGCCGTCAAGGTTGCCCAGAGTGATAGTGGTGCCGCAGACGTGCAGGAATGACACATAGTCGGACGTGTCCCAGGAGTGACCGCCGATCATGCCGGAATTGTTGATCACCCAGGCTCGACTCGCCGCAAGCAGCCGAAGATCCAACTCAGTCAAAATCTCGTCTTCAATGACAAACGCCTGGGGGTTACCGCTGGACAGGATCATGCCGACGATCTGGCCCTGATCGTTGACGTCGTACGATTCGCTGAAGAACGAATCCAGCGTGCCGGAGTCGCTCAACACACCGTCGAAAGTGAATGCTTGCGTGGTCGTGCCGCTATCCGACGAGCCCACGATCTGGCCTGACTCGTTGATGGCGTTGCCGATGCTGTTCTTGCCGCCCAAGGTGCCCAGATCCTGCATGCCATTCACCGCGTCCCACAGAAACGCGTGCCATTCGCCATCGACCGTAGTGGCCTGGCCGACGATTTGCCCGGCGTTGTTGAGATCGACGGCCGTGCTCTCTCGGCCGCCCAGCGTGCCGAGGTCGGTCATTGTGCCCGCGCCGTAAAGGAAGGCGCGCTTCTCAAAGGCATCATTGAAGTAGAAACCGACCACCTGGCCTGCGTCGTTCAATGCCGACGGGAAGCTGCCGTTGCTGCTCAGCGAACCGAGATCAACGATGGTGTACTGTAAATTCTCGCGCGGACTGAGCGTCACCGTGACTGTGTCGCTCGTGGTCACCGGCGGGAACGACGAGTCCGTCACCGTCAGAGTGTACGTCGTGGTGGCGGCCGGGACGACGGAGGGATTCTGCTCCTTTGACCCCTCCCAGTTCGGCGCCGACCAAGAGTAAATGTAGGGCTGCGTTCCGCCGACGGCTGATCCTTGCAGCGTCACGCAGCCCACTTCATCAATCGTCACGTCTGGGCCTGCGTCCGCGCCGACCAACTCGCAGCCCGATGCATCCACCGCCGTCCCTTCGGCCGTACTCGGGCAGAAGTCGTTGCAATCGTTGACGCCATCGGCGTCGACGTCCAACTGGCTGCAACTGCAACCGCTGCTGTCAGCCAATTCGCCAGTGGGGGTATCTGCGCAGCTGTCTGCCGTGTCGTTCACGCCGTCGGCGTCGGCGTCCAGCCCGCAACCGTCGGTGCCTACGGTTGAATCCGTCGAGTCGGGGCAGGCATCATTGCAGTCGTTGACGCCATCGCCGTCGCCGTCCTTCTGCGAGCACGAACAGCCTAAGCTGTCGACGGCCTCTCCTGTCAGCGTGTCCGCGCAACTGTCTGCTTCGTCGGCCACACCATCTCCGTCGGTGTCAAGGGGCGTCTCATCGCCGGAGTCTTCCGCGCAGGCGCCCAGTAGGTCGCCGTGGTCCAGATGGGCATCGACGGCTGATTCTCCGATGGTAATCGTATGCTGGGCATCGGGATCACCGGGAGGAACGTGGCAAAGATCGACCTTGCCCTCGCCCTGTTTCAGCGCACCGAACTCCACCTTGACCTTGCCCACGGAGACCGAGCCGTCGAAGTCGGCGTCCGCCTGGGCACAGACTTCGAACCCGCCGGCGTTCACGATGCTCCGGACATCTCCGGTGAACGGAAGCGAATCAGTGTCGAGCGCAGTCTCGCCATCGACAATCACCACATCGAATGGACCGACGAAGACTTCCGATGCACAGGGGTTCGTCCCCGCAGCCCCGAACCGAAACGTCACCCGCGCGTGGTGCTCTGTCGGCTCGGTCGAACTATTGAGCAGGACTGATTCATCCGCAAACGTGACGCTCAGCTCCGTGCCACTCACAATGATAACCGCATCGTCGGGCGCATCAGCGAGCAGATCCTGCGGCCAGGACGCCGGGGCCGATTCGGAAGTCACCGCGCCATTTTGTACGCTTATGGCGTTGGTTCCGGAAAAGTCTGAGACGACCAGGCCCAGGAATGTGCTGGCGCCGTTGGCGGTGTCGTCCGGCAGCGTCAGACCGTCACAGCCGGCCACGAAAGCAACACCGACCAAAGCACATACACGCAGCAATCGACTGTTGTTACACATGGTGAGGTTCCTTATTGTGAATATTGTGTTCGTGTGACCGCGGTGGCGGGAAGCGGTCGAATATCATTACTATTGCGTGTACCGGCGAATTGCACCCGAAAAACATCGACTAATGGAGGGCCGTACATGGCCTATGAGGATCGGCAGCGAGTCCGGAAATGTCTTACGACGGCGATCCTCGACCCGCCTGTTGGCCAATGAGGGCGTGCCTGGGATTCGTGGTCGGGTCCGATAGGCTGTTTCAGGCCGGAACGGAAGTGGAGAATTGTCGCGCTGTCCGCCTTCGGGAGGTCTGTTTCATTCGATCAGGCCGAGGCGTGTGCCGTTCAAGTCGGCAGGATCGAACCAGGCGACGAGCCGCCCGAACCACGGGGTGGTCCAATCCAAGCCGAAACGGCGAGCCGTCGTCGGAAAGTTGCCCGTGCGAATCAATAATGCGCACGGCGATTCGCCGAAGCGTTCGATCCGCTTTGCAAGCCAGTTGTCGGCGCTCGCAGGTACAGCGAGCACGACGGGCGTGCCGAGGAAGTGCGCCAGCCGGGCTCCGAATTCCTGATCTTCACGGATCCACGGCGCAGGCCAGTCGTAAGCTCTGCGGTACAGCGAGATCGATTCGGTCAGATCCGATACGCCGATGACCACAAGGCCCACGCCCTTCAGTTCACCGCCGGCAACGCTGGGCGAAGGTTGCACGCGTTTTGCCCGGGGTGCCGTGTCTTCAATGATGAAAGGCAGGACGGCTCCTGGCGGCTGATCGCCGATGAAGCCTAGAGTCCACGCCGCAGTTTGGCCATCGGGCCTCTGCCGGCTACCTGGAAACGGCCCCTGCACAGCCAGGCCCGCCCCAGCCAATCGCTTCAGCTCGCCCGCCACATCATCGCACCGCGCAGCCCAGCCGCAGGGCCCGCCGTCGCGGACGATGTGTTCTTTCCAGATCGGGATGTTTCGCTGCTCCGCCGAGATCGTGGACATGAGTTCAATATACGAACCGTCATCGAAACCGAGCAGGGCCATGTGGGTTACGCCATTGGAATGGGCTCCGCCATATTCTGTTGTGAGCCCGGCCGTGGCGAATGCATCCTGCAACTGAGCGAGATTCGCCCCCGCGATGGTGACATGGTCAACGCTCAAAGCCCTCGGCGGTACGGGCACGTGTGCGTCTCTCGTGTTCCCAACTCGTTGCATGGACTGGCATCCGGAGACGCTGGCCAAAGCGGGCAGGAGAATGGCCATCGTCGCGAGATTGCGCAAAATCTGTCGATTCTGTATCCCGTGCATCGAACGCGCTCCTACGGAAATGATGAGGCGCTCGACTGCTCGTTCGCCTCAGGCTCCAACAATCGGGGCGGTACCGCTACCGGTCAGCCACTATAAGCTCGAATGTGCCGTCTGTCCATCCGGGCGGCACCGCGAGACACAGGCACAACGACAGCAGATGACGCGTGCAATTTCGCGACCGAAAGCGTTAAATAAGAGGCGCTTACGAACGAATACACGGTATGGCGGAAGGTGGTGAAAAGTCTATGTTTGGGATTGCGGGCAAGTACATCGGCGGCAAGGTGCTGACGGCGATTCTCGTCGCCTGTGTCCTGTGGACGAGCTACTACTTCTATAAGAATCCTGAGAAACTCGAGACGCTCTGGGAATCGACCAAGGCCTCGCTGGTCTGGATGGGTTTCGTGGCCGCACTGCCGTGGGGACTGTTTTTCGTTCCGCCGCTGGTCGTCAAGGCCGACTCCAATGCCGCGGCAGCCGGGATGCTGGCCGGCTATCTCATTCTCGATATTCTGATGGCCTTTTGGCTTGCTGGGGGATTGTTAGAAGGCGTGCTCGTGTGGGGGCTCGCAATTCTTGGTTTCCTGCTCGCGGCGGTTTATAATTTTATGGTCTGCGATTTCCTGGCGGAGCAGGCAGAAGAGAACCTGTAGCGACCTGCGTCTCGCGGCTCGCCGGCCGGCAGGGACGCCGGCCGCTACAGTTGCGATTTGGACATCCCACATGAGCGAGCTTCAACACGGCGATCGCATCAACAATTACATCGTGGAAGAGTTGATCGGTACAGGCAGTTTCGGCCAAGTGTTCAAGGCCAAGCACCACGTCTTCGATGAATACGTCGCGATCAAGATTCCCACCGATCCGCAGTACGTGCAGAACCTCCGGCGCGAAGGTGTGACTGTTCATGGCCTGCGCCACGACAACATCGTGCGGGCGCTGGACATGGATCCCTACCATGCACCGCCGTACCTGATAATGGAGTATATCGCCGGCCCGACCCTGCGCGAGGTCATCGACACCAATCCCAAAGGCCTGCCCCAACGTTCGGCGGTGAACATTATGAAAGGCGTGCTCGCCGCCCTGGCGGCGGCCCACCAAGCTGGGGTGATCCATCGAGACATC
Source organism: Planctomycetota bacterium (assembly GCA_022565195.1). The sequence goes on from JADFJZ010000002.1 coordinate 12,570, forward strand.
AAGCCCGCGAACATTCTACTCACCGTTACGCCGAGCGATGCGAGCGCCATCCTGCCGCAGCAAGTGAAAGTGACCGATTTCGGGCTGGGGAGCGTCGGCGGCCTGACCACGGCGTCGATCATGCAGTCCGGCAGCCGGCACACAGCGGAGGGCCGGAGTATTTCCGGGACGCTCGCCTACATGTCGCCGGAACAGCGCGACGGCAGGGAGATTGATCCGCGCAGCGATCTGTACGCTTGCGGCGTCGTGCTGTTCGAAATGTTGACGGGCATTCGACCTCAGGGCAACGACCTGCCCTCGCATATTCGATCCGGCGTGCCGCAATTCCTGGATGACGTTTTCAAACGCTGCTACACGCGTGTCGAGAATCGGTTCCGCAATGCCGAGGAAGTGCTGGCGGCACTGGACCGCGACACTGCATCATCGCCCGCCGCGTCAGCCAGTGCGATCCCGAAGTTCGGGCGCTCGGACGGCGCGCCGGTGTGCAAGAACTGCGGCGCTCGAGTCGCCGGCGATGATCAATTTTGCATCCACTGCGGGAATCAACTTGCCGATCAAGTCCCGCGCTGTCCGTCATGCACAGCGTTTGTCTATGACTCGGACAACTATTGCATCACCTGCGGGACGGAGTTAGACAAAGCGAGTTCGAGAGTTTAGGAATTGAGGCCACTAAGACACAAAGACACGAAGAGAATGGAAAGAAAAAAGAAAAAAGAGAAAAGAGAAAAAGGGTCTTTCGTTAGACCGGCGCGTTTACGAAGTGTGGGCGGTGCGCGGGATTACGAATTCTTGACCGATTCTTCTTCTTCGCCTTCTTCTTCGTGTCTTTGTGCCTTGGTGGCCTGATTTGAATGTCTGGAATGTGTGGTAGGGATGAACAGCGAGAAAGTAATCCAACTTGAATCGGAATTCCTCTCCGGCATGGAGGTGAATTTCGAGAAGGCCAAAGGCCAACTGCTGCGCGGCAGCCGCTGGCGGATGGGCCGGCAGGACGAGGCGGATCGGCTGCGGTCACTGATGGCCCGGCACAAGAAATTCGATCGCCGGCTGCTGTCGCAAACGCCCAAGAACCGTCGCGTCGTGCTGCACGGCTACACTCGGCCTTGGTACTGGTTCGGCAAGAAGCGCGTGGGCGTGGCGATCGCCTCGGTGCTGTCGCCGATCGAGTGGCACGTGCTCGAAGGCCAACCGGGCCAAAGCGGTCCGCCGATCGGTTCCACGGAGCTGCTGGATCATGTAAGATCATTGCACATCGACCCGCACGTGCCGCATATCATCGGCATCTGCAGCCCGACCGGATACACGCCGGACGCACTGGAGGCCCGGCCGGAGATGAGCAACGTGACGCTGGTGCTGGTCGAGCCGGCGGAGGCCGGCGGCTGGCGCGTGGTCGGCGATACGTCCAATGTCGATTCGCGGCTGATCGAGTTGTTCGACCCCGAGGATGTCAGCGGCAAGGTCGATCGGGTCGCGGATTACGTCGAAGCCAACGGGGCGAGACTGCTCACCGGCGGCATGTCGGCGCAGAACGTGGCAGAGCGGCTGGGTGTGCCGCTGAAGATCGCCGAGCAGGGCTTCGAGAAGGTCGCCAGGAAGGATCCCGAACTGCACGCCGGCCGACAGGACGGCGAGCTGCTGATTTATCGCGGCGCAGCTTCGGAGAAACAGGAGAGCTATTCCATGTCGATGGTTGACAAGATTCGGCAACTGTTCAGTCGCGACGGCGACGAAGCCCAGAAAATCAACGAGCTGTCGAAACGGCGGGCATCGTTGTCGCAGCGCCGCGACCGCATGTACGACGACATAGGCCAGCTCGAAAAGCGTGAAGCCGACTTGATGGAGCAAGGCAAGAAGAACAAGTCGCAGGTGGCCCGGCGGCGCATCGCAGCCCAAGTGGCGCAGCTTCGCAAGGACATCATCCGCCACAATGCCACCACCAACATGCTGAACACGCAAATCAACATCCTCAGCACCGACATCCACAATCTGACCTTGATTCAGCAGGGCGAGGTGGCCAGTCTGCCCAGCACCGAGGAATTGACCGAAAACGCCGTCAAGGCGGAGGAAATGCTTGAGACGCTGCAGGCCGACGCCGACATGGTCGGCTCGCTCGATACCGGCATCAGCGACATGCTGACTTCCGACGAGGAATTGGCGATCTTGAAGGAGTTCGAGGAGCCGGAGGCGCCGGCGAAAGCTGCGCCGGAAAGCACGACGCCCGAACGCGAAGAGGCCAAGCGTGCGGCCGCCGAGGAATCGTCCGGGGCAGAACCCGCCGACAAAGAAAAACCCCGCGAGCCGGAGGCGACGTGAGCGGGCTGAAGATGAGCCACGAAGGCACGAAGACACGAACTAGGTCCTGTTATTTTCTTCGTGTCTTGGTGCCTTCGTGGCAAAGAGGTTGATTGAATGTCGTTCCTTGATTGGCTGGTCAAGAAGAAGAA
>JADFJZ010000248.1 GCA_022565195.1 Planctomycetota bacterium
TGCATCGGACAGGTCGTTCGCTTCCAGCAGAGCGACGATTCGTCCCTCGTCCGGCAACATCTCGCGCTGGAAGGGCAGTTTCAACTTCTCGGCCGACGCCAGCAACCGGTCCAGGTGTTGCCTGAAGCGAAACACGCGGCCTGCATACGAACGCATGGTTTCAAACAGGCCGATGCCGTACAGCACGCCCAGGTCTGAAACGCTGACCTCGGCGGCGTCCGCGCGCACCAGCTTGCCATTCAAATCAACGAGCGGCGGCATATTGTCCTCACGGTATCGAATCCTCGCCTGCCCGCGCGCGTCCGACGCACGGATTGAATCGTCATTCTCAGAGGAGTATACCACGAAAGCGAACCCGGCCCCGGACTTCGTGGAACCACTCGCGCGGCAGCGTGAATCCCGATGCAGAGTACCCTCGTGATCTCCGGCGACGGCGGGCCGCTGTCCGTGTGGCGGGCGGGCACCGAAGCACTCCCAGTTGCCGAAGGTCGGCGGCGTGGTGCGCTCCGATAACCGTCCAATATCCGTTTCTCAACACTGAAAATAGACACCGAACAAGTACGGCATGCACACGGTGTCATCCGCCGGTGTGTGTCTCCGGCTCGGCGTCAATCGCGCTCGCAGTACTGGCAAACGAGTCGCGCTTCGTCGCCGGGTTGCTGCATTGTTCGATGCACGTCCAGGCCCGCAGCATGAATCTCTCGACGGTTGCGACCACTTGTCAATTCATTGCAGTAATCCAAAAGTCTGACCGATATGGAGGGGGAACGGTTCATGAGGTAGTTCCCTCGGAGGCACAATCGGTGTTGATTGTCAGGACCGTAGATCATTGAATGGCGTACTTTTCCCGGTACGCATGAAGGAGTTTTCGAATGTCGAATCAAACTATGACCAAGGGCGCAAACAGTTCCGGCAACTATGACACATGCACAGGCTTCGGCACGGTGATTCCGTGGTCGAGCATCAGCGAGCCCGGTTGCTACGTGTGCAACTGGAGCGGCCACCTGCTGCGCGTTCCCGAAGACGGCGTGACCCCCGGCCGCTCGCCGCTGCTGAACATGGTTGGCTCCGATCCCTTGTTCGTGACCAAGATCAGCGATAATCCATTCATCCCCGTCACCAAGGCCAAGCTCCTCGCCTGCAACGCCGACTGCAACGTCAACTTCTGATCGCTCTGGTGAGCTTTTCGTAGAGACAAGACCGGCGACGGGTTGCGGCACGCCGCGATCCGCCGCCGGTTTCTTGCGCGCCGGCGGCGGCCCTGACGAATTGCATTTCGTACCCGCTGGCACTACTGTTGGTGGATGGACCGCTCGGAAGTCTGTGACAAATTCCTCGATCAATTGACGTTTGATCTCTATCCGTTCCAGGAAGAGGCTCTGCTGTCGTGGTTCGATTCGGACGGCGGCCTGCTGGTCACCGCGCCGACCGGCATGGGCAAGACGCTCATCGCCGAGGCGGCCATCTTCGAGGCCCTGCATACCGGGCAGCGGCTGTATTACACCACGCCGCTCATCGCCCTGACCGATCAAAAGTACCGTGAGTTCGGCGACCTGGCGGAGTCGTGGGGCTTTGCCCGCGATCAAGTCGGGCTGATCACCGGCAATCGCCGCGTGAATCCCGACGCGCCGGTGCGCGTCGTCGTGGCGGAGATCCTTTTGAATCACTTGCTCGCCGACGACCCCTCCCTGGCCCACACTTCCGCCGTGGTCATGGACGAGTTTCATTACTTCAACGACTACGAGCGCGGCATCGTCTGGGAGCTGTCGCTGGTGCTCCTGCCGGCCGAGGTGCGCCTGATGCTGCTGTCGGCCACGGTGGGCAACGCCCCGGACTTCGTTCGCTGGCTGGCTGAGAAGCATAAGCGCAAGATGCGACTGATCCAGACCACCGAGCGCCGCGTGCCGCTGGAGTTCATATGGGTCGAGGACAAGCTGACCACCGAACTGCTGCCGCAGATGGTCTCGGCCGACGACGAGGAGAACCGCTCGCCGGCGCTGGTGTTCTGCTTCAACCGCGACGAGTGCTGGAGCGTCGCCGAGCGGCTCAAAGGCCTGCCGTTGATCGACAAGGAGACGCGGGCCTTGATCGAGCAGGAGCTGGACCCGTCGGACTTCCATCGCGGCATCGGGCCGAAGCTCAAGCAAATGCTCATCCGCGGCGTCGGCGTACACCACGCCGGCCTGCTGCCCAAGCACAAGGAAATCATCGAGCGGTTGTTCCTCAAGAAGCTCATCCCGATTGTGGTCTGCACCGAGACGCTGGCCGCCGGCATCAATTTGCCCGCCCGCTCGGTGGTCATCAGCACGCTGGTGAAAGGCCCGCGCGACGACAAGAAGCTGATCCCGTCGTCGTCGGCGCACCAAATGTTCGGCCGGGCGGGTCGGCCGCAGTTCGACAAGCAGGGCTACGTCTATTCGCTGGCCCATGAAGACGACGTCAAGATCCACAAATGGAAGAAGAAGTACGAGCAGATCGACCCGCGCAGCAAAGACCCCGGCCTGATGCGGGCCCGCAAGCAGCTCGAACGCAAGAAGCCCTTCCGCCGCAAGAGCGTGAAATACTGGACCGAAGGCCAGTTCCGCAAGCTGATCGAAGCCGGCCCCGCGAAGCTCGCCAGCCGGGCCATGATTCCGTATCAAGTGTTGATCTACCTGCTGACCAAGACCGGCACGCTGCACGAGACCCGCGAGTTCCTGAGGCAGCGCTTCAACACGCCGGAGCGGATCGAGAAGTTCCAAATGCAGTTGGACTACATGATCGGCAATCTGCACAAGCTCGGCTTCCTGACCCGCGCGGAAGACGGCGATCACGTCACGGTGCAGGATCACGTCTCGCGCCTGCTCAACTTTCGTTCCATCGACCCGCTGTACGGCGACTTCCTGGCCGAGCAGCTTATGCGCAGCAGCTTCGAGGAGAAGCTGCAAGCGCTGGAGTCGGTGCTGTCCGGCCCGACGTCGCTGCTCTGGAAGGTGCGGCTGCCCGACGATCTCGAACCTGGCCCGCTGCAACAAGACGTGCTGCAACCGCAACTTTTGCAAATGGGCCTGTTGATCGTCGACCAGGACGGCGATCTCGTAAAGCCCGATTCGGACGACTACGTCGACTACATGCCCGACGACACCCGCAAGCACGTGCCGAACTTGCCGGAGATGCTGCTGATGCTCTTCGACGCCAGGCTCGAAAGCCCCGAGGACATCTTCGTGCAGCCGAAGTGGATCGCCGGGGGCATCTTTGGCGCCGCCGACGACTTCTACAAGTTCGCCGGCGCCCGCGACCTCTTCAAGAACGAGGGCCTGCTGCTGCGGCACTTGCTGCGGCTGGTGATCCTCGCCGGCGAGTTCCATATGCACACGGGCGAAGACCCCGAGTACACCCAAATCATCGACCGCGCCACCGCCATCTGCGCCCAGATCGACGCCGCCTACACCGACCACTTCCTCACCCAGCAGCAGCAAGTCGCCGAACTCAGCAAGCTCTGAAGTGCAGATTGCAGATTGCTGAATGTAGATTGCGGATCGCGGATTTCGGATTGCGGCTTGAACAATCAGAGCCGCGACCGTAAGGAAGCGGTCGCTCAGAGCTCGGAGTCCGCCGCGGCGGAACGGGTCCCGCCCGTTCAAGCGATGCCGATCCCGACGCGACCTGCGAGGGAGGCACGCCGGTAGAGCTGCTACCTACGGCGAGCACGGTCCCCACGCGCCCAGCAAGAGTGCCAGATCGAACGCATCCACGATGCAATCGCCGCTGAGGTCCGCCGGGCAGGTCGTCGACGGATCGCCGGGTTCGCACGGCTCCTCGCACGGACCCCACGCCCCGAGCAGCAGGCCCAGATCGAAGGCGCCCACGTCGCCATTGCCGTCGAGGTCTGCAGGGCACGCTTCGAACACCCGGAAGGCGTAGGTGTCGCTGCCGTTCCCAAAGGTATTGGCGTGAACAGCCTTCCCTCCGACCACGACAAACTGGCCATCGCGGGTCATATCCACACTGAACGGCGAACCGGGGGTGTCAATCCATCCGACCAGGTTCAGATCGCGATCGAAGATTTGCATCTCCGGATGAACATTGTCCTGTGTGCCCCACGAAATGACGCTAAAGAGTT
>JADFJZ010000249.1 GCA_022565195.1 Planctomycetota bacterium
GGCGAGGACGGCAGCGGCAGCATGCTCCGCATGCGCGATCTGTTGCTTCGCTACCTCGATCGCGATTACGGCGAGGAAGTTTGTCCGTCCCAGACTGTGGAGGAATCTTCGGAAGTGCAGGATGCCGTGAGCGTAACGTCGTCAATCGATGAAGAAGATCGATCCATTCTGCCGACGGTTCGTGCGATCAGCGTGCAGCGCGAAGTTCGGGACGTGGCGGAGCTGGACCGGATGATCGGCGATGTGATCGAGGAAATCTGCGGGGCCGGCGTCGAGACCTGGCCCATCTACAGTTCGACCGCCGGCGACTGTCGGTTGCGTTGGGTGTTCCGCGAGGGCGGCGGGCGAGCCATCGTGGCGTCGGCCTTCGATTGTGCTCGCGGGGCGCTGGAGCAGGCTGCCGCGCAGCTTTATCCGCGTCGCGAAGGTGACGAAATCATCATACTGGCGCGGTGCTTGAGTACCGACTACCGCAAGGCAGCTCGAAGTCTGACCGTGTCGACGCGCTTGTACGAAGTGTCGCAGTTGCCGGCGGACGGTGGGCCGACGCTGCTTTTGAAAGATGTGACCGACGCGCTGGGCTGACGATTGGGGTCATGGATTGCTGCATGGGCGATATGACTTGGGGGAAGATCAGAGCGACTTCGCAGCATCTGCTAAACGGCAAGCCAGCGGGAGGATTCCATGTACTCGCTGCGTCGTTTTCTGCTGGTCTCTACTCTCATTGTTTGTGCAGGTCTCAATAGGCACTCCTGTGCGGTTCGGCGTGTCTGCTACTGTTTCCGCTGCGATCCATTAAGAACGAAGTCCGTTCCAAGTCCTCAGGTTTGAGGACTTCCTGCAATTGTCGCTTCGCGTCTCTGAGGAACGTCCGACGCGTGACGTGGATCAGCACAATGTGCTGGTTTCGCAGGCGCGGCATGATATCGGGCAGATCGCGCACGTGGATGTGGTTGCCCGCTCGGGCGCGGGTGACGTGTTCGGAATCAAAGAACGTGCATTCCAGCAAGATGATCTTCGAGTTGCGGACGTGATCGAGATCGAGGAAATCTCCGGCCGCCGTATCGCCGCAGTATGTGATCAAGGGTACTTCCAGGCGGTACTCGATTTGAATCCCTTTCTTCTTCAACTCGACGAGTTCCGGGCCGGTCTTACCGACGAACTCGGGTAAGAGCTTATTGCGCACTTCAATCGCGGAGTATCCCAGCGCGGGCACGCCGTGGTTGACTTCAAATGGGCGGAGAACCAAATCGCGGCGCAGCTTGATGTCTACATCGGGCGCGGCGACGACAAAATTGGCCTTGGTGTATCGGCCTTCGATTCGTGACCAGACTTCCATCAAATCCTGCATTGGTTTGAGGAGGTGTTCGGGCAAGTAGGCGGTGCCGGCACCGGTGCCGGGCTCGTTGTCGATGAACCAGCGCTGCGTGAAGTAGTAGTGCAGGCCGGCGGTGTGGTCGGGGTGGCCGTGGGTGATGCACAAGTGGTCGAGGGAGATGACCTCTCTCGGAGCCTTGCCGATGTCGAAGCAAATGTTCAGCTCCGGGGCGCCGATGACCGTCTCCTCGCCGGCGAGCGAGTAGCCGACGATGCGGATGTCGCCGATTCGTTTTTCAACCATGTGGGTCGGCATAAGCGGTTCCGCAGGCTTCGGGCTACAGGCTTCGGGCTTCAGGTGGCGCATCTGTGGCCTGTAGCCTGTAGCCTGTGGCCTGTAGACAGAGCACTGGCGTTTCGACTTCAGGGACATAGAATATGCGATTGTCATGCAATGTCCATCGTGCAAGGAAATGAACAAGGATCGCGTGATCGACTCGCGTGCGACTGAGGCCGGCAAAGCCATTCGTCGTCGTCGCGAATGCACGGCCTGTGGCCAGCGCTACACGACCAAAGAGCGGATCGAGCAAGAGGCGCGGCTGACGGTGGCCAAGAAGGACGGCTCGCGGATGCCGTTCGACCTCGAACGACTTCTGCGGGGCATGCAGCAGGCCTGTTACAAGAGGCCTGTGGCGCAGGAAGCGATTCAGCAGGCTGCGGAAGCGATCGAAGAAGAGTTGACCAAGTCGTTCGAGCGTGAGGTGCCGTCGCGGCAGATCGGCATCATGGTCTGCCGGAGCTTGCGCGACCTGGATCAAGTCGCCTACATTCGCTTCGCGAGCATCTACCACGAATTCGCGGACCTGGATGACATCATCGATGACATCGAGTTGGTCAAGGACGCTCAGGCCGACTCCCATCCGGACCAGAGAGCGCTGTTCGAATAGTGCATCGACCACTTGAATTGAGGGGTTGGCACTCCGTGGGTTCGCTGCGGTGGGTCCGTGGCCTGAAGGCCACGGCTCAGGGGCTTCGGTCGGGAGGCTTTGACTTGGACGCGAACAGTCTTCGTATGCCGCGCAGCGGACGGGTGGTGATTCGCGGATCTGCTGCCGGCCCGGTCACCTTGACTTCCGCCAGTTCCTGGGCGGCTCCTTCGAGCAAGGCCGTCAGCAGCGGGATCTTCAGCGCTTTGCGCGGACTGTAGACGTCCAGATCGAGGTCCAGTTCCGTCGTTTCGATGTTCATTTCGCCCGAGCCGCGCAGGGTCAGCGCAGAACCGTACAGTGCGATATCGTTCAAGAACATGCGGTCGCCGCGGATGGCGAAGCCGAACCTGCAATCCTGAAAGGCGCCTTCTTCAGGGATGGTCAAGTTGATCACATTGAGAACGCCCAGCAGCAGCGGCAGCTCGTAGAGCTGGGCCTGATCGACTCGAATGTGGCCCCAGCCGCGGCGTTGTTGGGGATCGTCGAGTCGGCCCTGGATCGCCGTGGAGGCGTGCAGCAGCCCTTCGATCTTCGCCGGCGTGATTTCGCTGCGGCCCGGTCGATCCTCGACGAGTGACCGCAGATCGACGTTCGTCAAACGGCACACGGCATCGTAAGGCCGGCCTTCTTCGGCCAGCGAGGCTGTGATTGTTGCCGTGATCTCGCCGCCATAGGTGCGTCCCCGGATGTTGCGCACGGCGAACAGCTCCGCAGCCTGATCGTAGATCAACTCGGCGGTGAGTTCGGAAGCGGCGATATTGTTGATTCTGGCGGTGTCGAGGGCCAGCTGCGTTCGCCAGAGAGTGGTGCCGGTTGTGGCGGCTGATTCGCCGTGGAAGTTGAGCTTTCCGCTGAGGTCGCGCAATTCCAGCGCGGCGTCGAGCTGGACGTTGTCGAGTCGCGCATCGCCGTCGGCGGACCATGAAGCGGCGTCCGAATCAGCGTCTCTTGCGAGCCGCAGATCAGTCACTCTGAGGTCGAAGCTGCCCTGGGGATTCACTCGATCCCAGAGTTGCCTCACGGCGTGTGGCAGTGCCTGCCGGAGCGGAGCCGAGCAAGTCATGCCGTCCGCGGAGAGTTGAAATAAGGCCGTTGTGCCCGCTGCGTCGTAGTCGACCTTACCCGCGATGGCGAGGGTCGCGGAACCGTGGCGGGCTGACAGGCCGATGAGTTCCACGCGGTTCGGGGTGATCACAATGTCGCCCGTGAGGTCTTCGAGCGGGAATGGAAACGCGTCGTAAGTGACGTCGATGCCCTTCGCCGTGATTTGGGTTCGGAACGAATCCACACCGTCCTTGCCTTCCCGGTAGTCCAGGGTGATATCGACGGATCCCTCGGGAGCGAAGTGCCGTGCGGCGTCGTGGAAACTGCTCGGCAGGCTTTGCCAGAACGTATCATCGAGCGGAACGTGCCGGGCCGACAGATTGACCGATGCGCCGCGAGCCTTGGGGTCGGCCTGGAAGTCCATATGGCCCTCGATGACAGTGCCGCCGCGCCAGCCGACAAAGTCACGCACCGAAATGTCCGCCGGGCGGACCACGATCCGAGCCGAGCAATGGGACAAGGGATAGGGCAGCTTGTCGTATTTCAAGCTCATTTCGGAAGCGAGCAACTCGAACTCATACGAAGCAGACTTCATTTCGGGTGTCTGGAAGACTCGGCCGGTGAAATCGGCTTGGCCTTCGAGGTGTAATTGGTCGAGAAACGCGCGAACCTCGGGCGCCACGGCGCGGTTCAAGTAATCGTCGAAGGCGAGTCG
>JADFJZ010000250.1 GCA_022565195.1 Planctomycetota bacterium
CGCTGACCGCCGACGCCGAGGTCTCCTGATGCTGCGGACCATGCCGCTTCTTGCTTTTTTTATTCTTGGCCATGAGGCCTTGCCGCCCAAAAGGAGCCTGTGATCACAATGCAAACAGGAGCGGAGGGACTTGAACCCCCAACCGCTGGTTTTGGAAACCAGTGCTCTGCCAATTGAGCTACGCTCCTAAACCGAAGTTCGCACCCGCCGCTGCAAGGCGCGGAGCGTAAAGCTCAAAAAACCGTGCCTCTCGCCGGCGCCCGCCGCTACTTCCGCTTCAGCTTATGCACCGTTCGCTTGCGCTCGCGCGGGCAGTACTTCTTCAGTTCCAACTTCGGCGTGCCGCCCATCACGCTGACATTCGTGCGGTAGTTCAAGTCCTTGCACTCGGTGCACTGCATCCAGACGAATTCTCTTTTGCTGCTCTTGGCCATGTTGTCTTCACCTCTTGATCCGTTGCACGCCCGAGTCGAGTGACTACTTGACGATCTTGGCTACGACGCCCGAACCAACCGTTCTGCCGCCTTCACGAATGGCGAAACGCAATCCCTCAACCATGGCGATCGGCTTGTGTAGTGATACCGTTACCGCGATATTGTCGCCGGGCATGCACATCTCCGCGCCCCCTCCGAGTTGCAGCGAGCCGGTGACGTCGGTCGTTCGGAAATAGAACTGCGGACGATAGCCATTGAAGAACGGCGTGTGCCGGCCTCCTTCGTCCTTGGTCAAGACGTACACTTGACCTTCGAAATCAGTGTGCGGCGTAATCGAGCCCGGCTTGGCCAGAACCTGGCCACGCTCCAGCTCGTTCTTCTCCACGCCACGCAGGAGCAGGCCGGCATTGTCGCCCGCCTGGCCAATATCCAGCGTCTTGTTGAACATCTCCACGCCGGTCACCGTGGTCGCGCGGGTCTCACGCAGCCCCACGATCTCTACGGGATCGCCGACTTTGACCACACCCAGCTCGATTCGGCCGGTGCCCACAGTGCCGCGGCCTTTGATGCTGAACACGTCCTCGATGGACATCAGGAAGTCCTGGTCCATATCGCGGACCGGTTCGGGAATAAACTCATCCACCGCCTTCATCAGTTCGAAGATGCACTTGGTCTTTTCCTCATCCTTGGGATTGTTGAGCGCGTCCAGAGCGACGCCGCGAACCACCGGCGTATCGTCGCCCGGGAAATCATACTTGACCAAGAGTTCGCGGACTTCCATTTCGACCAGATCGAGCAGTTCGGGATCGTCAACCAGGTCCACCTTGTTCAGGAACACCACAATCGACGGCACGTTCACTTGCCGGGCGAGCAGGATGTGCTCACGCGTCTGAGGCATGGGCCCGTCGTCCGCGCCCACCACCAAAATAGAACCATCCATCTGCGCGGCGCCCGTAATCATGTTCTTGACGTAATCCGCGTGGCCGGGACAGTCCACGTGGGCATAGTGTCGTTTCTCCGACTCATACTCCACGTGAGACGTCGCGATCGTCAAAATCTTGGTGGCGTCGCGGCGGCCGGCGCTCTCCGAGGCCTTGGCCACTTGGTCATACGTGATCGCCTCGCCACCGTACTTAATCGCCAGGACAGACTTGATGGCCGCGGTCAGAGTCGTCTTGCCGTGGTCCACGTGTCCGATCGTACCGATATTCACATGCGGTTTGGTTCGCTCAAAGACGGCCTTGGCCATGCGTTCCTCCAGTCTTCCTCTGCCTCAACGATCCACTTTCGAATCGTTCAGCATAACAATTGACATTTGCTTAATGAAGTCGCCGATCAGCAATACACCCATCCGGCAAGCGCCCGTGCGGTGCATGCAAAACATTCAAATCTCGTGGGAAATCCGACGCACGCTGCCGCGCTCAGCATGCTCGACCGAAAGCTGCTGACGGGACTCGGACCCGTGACCTCGTCCTTACCAAGGACGCGCTCTACCAACTGAGCTACAGCAGCACGGGTCCCGTCGCCAGCCAACTCCGCCCACTGCCTGTCATCCGATACAGCCGACGTTAGCTGCGGGCTCCACAAGAATCTCTGGTCTCAGATAAGAGGAAACAAATGAACGTACACACCCTGTACGAACCTTCCGTTCGCTCAATCAAAATCTGATCTGAACTCAAGCCTCGCGAGTATAACTTCTTATTCTACCGTGTCAAAGGGTAATCCGACCCATCCACTTCCGTCGCCCCACCCTAGGCCGGCCGCGCCTGGGGGGCAGTGGGTTGCCCGAGACGCCCGCACCCTGATGCGGGCGACTTTTTTCACCCTCAAAACAGCCGAGCGGCGATCCGGCGGCGCGGGCAGGAAGATGAAGGGACCTCTGCGAGTCCCGCCGCACGATCCGGCAGGTGGCGGCGATCTCTATTCGATGAAGTTGAATCTTCTGTAACACCCTGACAGGAAATGAGTTACAGATCATGTCGCGGCGCAGCAGACTGGGGAATCACCGGGGCAGGGCGGGTCCCAAACACCCCGAGCGACATGACCGGCAGATCCGCCGGCGGTACATCCTCTATCTGACTTTGACCGGTTTCGTCGAGGCGGACTTCCGGTTCTGATTGTTCAGTCTGAATCCGCATTCTGCAATTAGGATGCGCTCCCCTGCGGGGCGCCGCTAAACCACAGCGGCACGACGCTCCCCGGACACTGACTACTGCCTGCCGACTCCTGACTACGTTTTTGACCGAGCGCCGGGCAAGTTATACAGGTGGGCGCTCCCCGAGCGCTGCGGGTACGCGCAAGCGGAAGCAGGAAATGGAGGAATGGGACAAGGAAGGAGCACGTTGCGAATGGCGCACGAGAAACTGCGAAGCCGGGCAAGACAGAATGCTGTGAAATGTTCGCGGGCAAGAGGGAGAGGAAGTACGAGAAAGCTCACTGGCCGAACAAAGCCATTTCGTCGCAATGAGAAGGGAGACAATATGTTAATGACTGAGTTGCCACGAATGGCGTCTAGGTTGTTTGCAGTAAGGGCAGAGAAGTGGTGCCGGGACTCAGGATGCTTACGACTTACGGCTTACGACTTGCTGCTTTCAGCCGGTGATGGCTGCGTCGGTCAGGTCGGTGCTGACGGGTTGGCCTGCGAGGAGGTTTTCGTAGGCATGTTGCGTCTGCTCGATGTAGCGACTCAGGCCGAAACACTCGAAGGCTTGGGCGCGGCTGCGGTCGTAGAGCGGGGCGTTCGTCTGGCGGTCGCGGACCACGTTCAACAACTTGCCGGCCAGCAGCATCGGCTCGTTGGGTTTCACGAGGTGGCCGTTTTGGCCGTCGGCGATGAACTCCGTGATGCAATAGTCGGCGCAGCCCAGAATGGGCACGCCGGCCGCCATGGCCCAGGCCAGCGCGGTTGTGGAAATGTCGCCCTCGGCGGGCACGAGCAGCACATCGGCGACGCACAGCAACTGCTCCAGCCGGAAGTCATCGCCGGCCACTCGATACCGCGGCGGTTGGGCCACCGATCGAAAGTACTTCAGAATCGGCTCACGTTCGGGGGATGTGCCCGGCAAGAGCAGCGTCAGCCTCGGTTCGAGTCGTGCTGCGGTCTCGACCGCCCAGGCTCCAGCCCAATGGCCGGCGCGGCCACACGGCGAGGGCGGCAGAAGGACGACAATGTCGTCGTCGTCAAGCTGCAACTGTTCTCGCAGGTCGGTATCCTGCTTCATGCGGTTGATCAGGCCGAAGTCGACGCCGGGTCGGACGACCGCGCAGCGTTCGATCGGCACGCCGTGCTCGACCAGACGCCGTTCGACCATGGCCGCGTGGCACAGGATGCCGGTGTGGGGCCGCTGCGCCAGAGCGAGGAGGCGCCCGGCTTGTGCCGGGACCAAGTGCGGATCCCATCGACTCAGCGCCATCGGGGTCGCACGGTCGCTGGCCAGCGTCGCGAGGTACGCTGCCTCAAGACTCCAGGCGTGGATGAGGTCGATGTGGTGCCTGTGCACCAACCGCCTCAGCGTGGGCGCCGCCAGGAAGTGCATCCCGAAACGCACAGGCACTCGTCCGACGATGCGGTCGCTCGTGAATGGAAAGTGGCTCACGCTGCCGGAGAGTGGCGCTACGAATTGGG
>JADFJZ010000251.1 GCA_022565195.1 Planctomycetota bacterium
AGGTCGAGGCGTTCGATCTGGCCGTCCTGCTGGGAAGCTGGGGTCCCTGTCCCGACCCGTGTGTGCCGGAGGAACCCTCCGAGACTTGTCCCGCCGATCTCGATCCGAACTGCGACGTCGGCGCGTTCGACCTCGCATTGCTCCTTGGGGCCTGGGGACCGTGCCCATAGCAGCCTCATGCCGGCGGGGAGTGTGGACTTGATTCTGCTGACGCACGGGTACAGGAAGCAGGTTCGATTCCACCGCCGTACAGACGAGGCCAAACGTCGTCTCATCATCAAATCATAGCTGATGCACCTCGCGGTCATCTCATGCGGCATCTTCTTCGCTGGCCCCTGAGCAGGACTGATCCGGCATCGTTGCTCGCACCAGAGCCACAATGCTTGCTCTTATGGCTCCAGATAGTGGCGGCCAAGCGGCAGCAACCAGAGCAAGATCAGCATCAGTTGGAGGACATACGGCGCAACACGGATCGCCGCCTGTCTGCAAGTCATTGCCGTTGCAGCTCGCTTCGTCGATTGATTCGTGGGTTCGAATCCCACCGTCGCCTTTCATTCTGCTTCTTCCCACTTGCTTGCGCGTTGCCGGCGACGGGGCAATTCACGCGTTCATCATCGTCCGATAGACTGGTCGGCCGTTTGCCGCAGGCGCTCCCCAATCATACAGTTACGTGGTCAAGGTGCTTTTCGAGGGGGATACAGAAGCCCAGTCCCGGCGCGCCGGAACTCCGGGCTCTGATTGGGCTGTCGCCGGTGGAAATCCGAGCGCCAATCGTCAGCGCAGGGTCGACTCGAAGTCGAACTCATCGTCCAACTTCCTATGACACGCAATACTAGTGATCGAGAATTGGTACCGGTTTGTTATCTTCGTCGATGGCGACGTAGGTGAGGTCGGCTTCGGTGAGGACGAGCCGTTGGCCCGTCTGGCCGGGGCAGCGGCGCTCGCCCTTGACGGTGACGTGTACGCTGATCGAGGTTCTGCCGATCCGCGTGGTGTCGGCGTAGAAGCTGACGATGTCCCCGATGAAGACCGGCTTCTTGAACTCGACTTTGTTCATGGTGATGGTCACGTAGCGGTGCGGCGCCTGGCGCGAGGCCTCGATGAAGCCGGCCTGGTCGATGTAGCTGAGCAAAACGCCTCCGAAGATGGTGTTGTGGGCGTTGGCGTCGCGCGGCATCATGACCGCCCGGATGGCCGGCTCGCCCGATGGGGGCTTGATCGGCGAAGTGCTCATGGCGAGAGCATAACCGATTCGGCAGGCAGTAGACAGTGGGCAGTAGGCAGTATACAGTGCGCGGCTAGGGTGCTTGCGGAGCGGGGCGGTCCGCAGCCTAAAGGCTGCGGCTGGGTTATGCGGTCCGCAGCCTGAAGGCTGCGGCTTGTGGAGAAACGGTTCTTGCATCGAAGGGTCATCGCGTGGACTTGAGCAACCTGGGGACAACCTGCGTCATCGGCTTGTTCTGGGGCGATGAAGGCAAGGGCAAGATCGTTGACGTGCTCACCGAATATGCCGACGTGGTGGTGCGCTACAACGGCGGGGCCAACGCCGGCCATACCGTCGTGATCGAGGGTGAGAAATTTGCCCTGCACTTGCTGCCGAGCGGTTCGCTCCACGGCGATAAGACCGGCGTGATCGGGCCCGGCGTGGCGCTGGATCCCGCCGTCCTGCTCGAAGAAATCGACCACTTGCGGGGGCGCGGCATCGACCTTACCGATCGGCTGAAGATCTCCAAGCGCTGCCACGTGGTCATGCCCTACCACAAGGCTGAAGACCGGTTGAATGAGCAGGTGCTGACGGGCAAAGATAAGATCGGCACGACCGCCCGCGGCATCGGCCCGTGCTATGCCGACAAGATGCAGCGCAGCTTCGCGGTGCGGTTCTGCGACTTGTTCAATCCGAAGGATTTCCGCGAGCGCCTCGGGCGGATCGTGCGCCGCAAGCAGGCGGTCTTCGCCGCCCTGTACGAAAACCCCGAAGCCATCGACGCCGAAGCGATTGCGGACCAATACCTGCGCTATGCCGATCAGCTCAGGAATTACCTCTGCGATACTACTTCGTTCTTACAGCACTGCCTGCAGGACGGGCGCAAGCTGCTGTTTGAAGGCGCCCACGGCACGCTGCTGGACATCGACCACGGGACTTATCCCTACGTGACCTCGAGCAGTTCGAGTGCGTTGGGCGTGTCTTCGGGTGCGGGTGTGCCGCCTTCGGCGGTGCAGAGCTACGTCGGCGTGGTCAAAGCGTACACCACGCGTGTGGGTCAAGGCCCGTTTCCGACGGAGCTGTTCGACGAAAACGGCGAACGCATCCGCAATCGCGGCCAGGAGTACGGCACCACCACAGGTCGCCCGCGGCGCTGCGGCTGGTTTGATGCGGTGGCCGGCCGATACAGCGTGCAGATGGGCGGCATCGAGCACGTGGCGGTTATGCACCTCGACACGCTCAGCGGATTCGAGCAACTCAGCATTTGTACGGCTTACACGGTCGATGGCGAACGCCTGGACGAGTTCCCTGCGGAGGTTGACGTGCTCGAACGCGTCCTGCCGGTTTACGAATCGCTGCCCGGCTGGCCCGAGGACATCACGTCCGTGCGCACGTTTGGAGATCTGCCGCAGACGGCGCGCGATTACGTGCTGCGCATCGAGGAGTTGATCGGCGCGACGGTCTCCATCGTCAGCGTCGGCCCGGAGCGCAGTCAGACAATCTTCCGCAATGGCTGAACAACCACTCAATCCGGAAGAAGTTCTGGGCCTGCCGCGCGAGCAATTGCCGCGGCACATCGCCATCATCATGGACGGCAACGGGCGCTGGGCTGCGGAACGCAATTTGCCGCGAATCGAAGGCCACGCCTCCGGCGCCAAAGTGGTTCGTGAAATCGTCACCGAATGTGCCCGGCTGGGCCTCGAAGCCCTGACGCTGTACAGTTTCAGCTCCGAGAACTGGAGCCGGCCCAAGGACGAAATCGACTTCCTGATGGAGCTCTACGCCCATTACCTCGTGGCAGAGCGCGAGGAAATACTGGACAACAACATCCAGTTTATGCAGGTCGGCCGGCGCGAAGGCCTGCCCGACAGCGTGCTGAAAGAGCTGGACACCACCGCCGAATTGAGTCGGCACAACGACGGACTGAAACTGTGTCTGGCGCTGAACTATGGCTCGCGGGCGGAGATTATCGACGCCGTGCGGCACATCGCGACCCAAGTCAAGTCCGGCGAACTCGAACCCCATGACATCACCGAACACTTGCTCGGCCTTTCACTTTACACGGCGGGCATCGTGGATCCTGATCTGCTGATTCGCACGGCCGGCGAGTTTCGGATCAGCAATTTTCTGCTGTGGCAAGTGAGTTATGCGGAGTTCTATGTCGAGCCGGTCTGTTGGCCTGATTTTACGGTCGCGCATTTGCACAAGGCCATCAAGGAATTCGCTCGCCGCGATCGGCGCTACGGCGGATTGAGCGCCGTCAATTCATAGGAACAAGGGATGCTTTTTCCCGCTGAGTGATTCTCGCGAGCTACGAAGTTCTGTCCACGGATCGTGGGGCGCGGCGTCTGCTAAACGACGAAGTCAGTTCGAACGAGCCTGCCGTTGGCTTGCCGTTTGGCAGGTGCGTCGGAGCGTCTGTGGCCGATATTTGAGTTGCGATCACAGCAGAGGGGGCAATAAGATACGCTCATGCTCGTTCAGCGGCTATTCTACGGATCATTGCTCATTGCCGGGCTGGTGCTCATTTTCTGGGGTGACTACGTCTTCGCGAATGTGCGGATCGATCCGAACGAGACGGCAGACCTGCGCTGCGGCAGCATTATTCCTCTGGTGGTGTTGCTGCTCGCGGTTTTCGGCACGTTGGAGACGCTGAACTTGGCGCGCGCGGCGGGGTACGCACCGATGGGCAAAGTCGTGCTGATCGGCGTCGTCGTGCTCAACATCATTCCCTGGCTGGTCCCGGCGGTGGTTACCGACGCGCGTCAGTGCGCCTTCGGCTGGGAACTTATCGTCTTCATGCTGGCCACTTTGGCGGGGGGTGTCAT
>JADFJZ010000252.1 GCA_022565195.1 Planctomycetota bacterium
GCGAAGCCCCGTGGACCTGCGGAATGCAACGGAACGAGTATGGATCCTGCACGCGGCCGCAGTCGGCGTGCGAGGCCATGATCTCGCTGTCGGCCAGCAAGGCCCGCATGTTGGCGGCGACGATTTGAGCCCCTGCGTGAGGCCGAATCTTGTGCAGCCGCTCGTCAAACGGGCTGGCGCTGCCGCGGAAACCTTCCAGCGACATGGCCGCGATGATGTCGGCGTGTTTGGCCAGTCGCCGGGCGCGGATCACGCACACCGCCGCCATGGCGCTCATGTATTGCGTGCCGTTGAGGAGGGCGAGACCCTCCTTGGGTTGGAGTTTGATGGGTTTGAGAGCGAGCTTCGCAAACGCGTCTTTGGCGGGGAGAACGGTTCTCTCGGAATCCGGGAGTTCGCGCAGGCTGAAGCCTGCGGCTCCTTGGTCGCTCGCTTTGTGGGGGATTGTTACGGATCCTTCGCCGATCATGGGCAGGGTCATATGGGCCAGCGGGGCGAGGTCGCCGCTGGCGCCGAGCGAGCCTTTGCTCGGGACGATCGGCAGGCAGTCGGCGTTGAACATGCCGGCGAGCAGTTCGATGGTCTCGCGGCGCACGCCGCTGTGGGCCTGGAGGAGGCTGTGCAGCTTGAACAGGATCATCCAGCGCACCACTTGATCGCACGCCGGCGCGCCCACGCCCACCGCGTGCGAACGGATGAGGTTCTCCTGCAATTGTTCGAGCTGATCATCCGGAATCGTGATGGATTTCAAGTGGCCGAAACCGGTGTTGATGCCGTACAGCACTCTGCCGTCGGCGATAGCTTGCTCAACGATGTCGCGCGAGCGTTGCACGCGCTGCCAGGCGCCTTCGCCGATGGTGACGGTCAGCTTTTGCTCGAGCAGCGGATCGAGCAGTTCGAGCGACAGCGGTCCGCCGCCCAGCGTCAGGGTTGTCTCGCCTTGTGCGTGCATTGCGGAGATTATACCTCAAATCTCACCGGCCCACATCTTGCCCATGCCGCCCGAGCCGTAGCCGGTCGCTGCGTAACGGTCGGAGTCCCCGCAGACCGCTCTTCTATCGGACCCAACCGGCGTATCCGAAACCCGCAGGCAAACCGCAGGATCAACCTGCCCGATATGGGTGGCATGCACGTCGTGGAAGCGTTATCCGATGCCCGCGCCTTTGACACCAGCGGTCGAGAATCGTTCGCGCTGACCGCCGGGTTGCAGTACGTGGTACACGATCCCGAAGCGGAGGGCGGCGTGCGGGATGGGGCGTTCAAAGCAATCTGCAAGCTGGATGAAATGCTGCCGCGCTACGACGGGCAGCCGCTCACCAACGAGCGCGTGCTGGTCGCGCACATCGGCGGCATGGGCGACGGGCTGGTGTTGGCGGCGTGCTTGAAGGCCCTCAAGGATCGCTATCCCGATTGCACAATCGATGTCCCCTGCCCAGCCGTGCATCACCCTCTGTTGAAACTGGTTGACGCCGACGTAAACATCATGCCGTATCCGCCGCCGGCCGCTGAACTTAAGCACTATTCATATTATATGTCGTTGGAAGACGTGGATCGCCACGCCACTGATCCGGCGATGAGCAATATCCAAATCTTCGGCAGTTGCCTGCGTACGCCCGAAGCCACCGAAGCCGTCAAACTCAAACTGCCGTCCGCACTTCTCGAAGAATGGGACATCGGCCAAGCGCGCCAGCCCCGCGTCGGTATTGCGCTCACGAAATCCGTTCACATGAAGGCTTATCCGGTCGATCTCGCACTCAAGCTGGTGCAGGCGCTGTTGAAGAAAGACGTGGCGGTGCTGCTGTTCGGGGCCTCAAATGAAATCGGGCGTGACTTGCCGCATGCGCCACCGATGCTGTTCAACTTGGTGGACAAGACGCCGGACATCGCCTCGCTGGCGGCGATCTTCAGCCAACTGGATGCCGTGGTCTGCCCGGATACGATGTTCATGCACCTCGCCGGGGCGCTGCGCCTGCCCACGCTGACCATTTTCACTTGCACGCACGTCAGTGCCGCCGGAGGCTATCCGACCGTGCGGCTGGCGACGGCCGACGTGCCTTGCCGGCCATGCGGGGCGGTGGCGCACACTTGCCCGATCGGGCACAGCGCCTGCATCGTGCCTCGGCACGCCGATCTGGCCCCCAAGCGTCTCGCCGAGGCTGTGATGGACCTGCTTCGGACCCGCCCAACGGCCGATCAATCGCCTCTGGCCAAGATGAGCGATTCCCGCTAGAATACACCCTTAGAATAAGTAATTTCCGGCCTGTGCGGAGACGTCAATCCCTCACGCCTGTCCTTTTGCCCTTGATTCTTATGAAACCTCATCCCGATCTGCCCAGCAAATTTGCGGATCTCGGCATCGAGCTGGCCCTCCTGAAAGGGCTGCACAAGGCCGGGTTCGAGACGCCCACGGATATTCAACGCGAGATGATCCCGCTGGTCCTGCAAGGACGTGACGTGATGGGCCAGGCCCGCACCGGCACGGGCAAGACCGCCGCCTTCGCCCTGCCGATCATGCAGCAGCTCGATCCAAACCAACACATCCAGGCCGTCGTCATCGTTCCCACCCGCGAGTTGGCAGTGCAAGTCACCGCGGAAATGCGCCGGCTGGCAGTCAACACGCCGCTGCAAATTGTCCCGGTCTATGGCGGGCAGGCCATTCAGCACCAAGTCAAGCTGCTGCACAAGAAAACGCAGGCCATCGTCGCCACGCCCGGACGCGTTATGGATTTGCTCAATCGAGGCATCATCAGCTTCAACGAAGTCAAATACGCGGTCCTCGACGAAGTGGATCGCATGTTGGATATCGGCTTCATCGACGATATTCGCAACATCCTGGGTCGAATCAGGCAGAAGCACCAGACCATCTTCGTGACCGCGACCTTCAGCGAAGACATCAAGCAACTGGCCCGGCAGTTCATGAACGATCCGGCAGAGGCCAACGTGTCGCGAGATGAACTCACGGTCGAAAGCGTCGAGCAAGTTTATTGCAGCGTCGAACGGTGGGACAAGTTCCAGCTTCTGCGGATCATCATGAAGACGGAAAAACCGAAACTGGCCATCGTGTTCACCAATACCAAACACAACGCCCGCAAACTCGCCAAGAAGCTGCACCAGCTCGATATCAACGTCAAGGAGATCCACGGCGATTTGGTTCAAAGCAAGCGCGAGCGCGTCATGGAGCGTTTTCGCCGACATGCGATTGATGTGCTGGTGGCGACCGATCTCGCCTCGCGCGGCATCGACGTGCAAGACATTTCCCACATCATCAACTATGACATTCCATTTGATCCGCAAATATACGTCCATCGCATTGGGCGCACCGCGCGGATGGGCGCCTTCGGGCGGGCCATCACTTTCGTCGCTGCGGACGAAGGAGATTACCTCACCGCGATTGAAGTGCTCATCGACAAGCAAGTCGAGCTGGCTACGTTCGACGATTTCAAGCCCAGGCCGCCGCGAGAAATGGAATCCGAGGCACAGCCGAAACGGACGCCGCGCGGCCAGACTGCGGTATTCTCCAGCGGAAGTGTGGAGACCGCAGTGGCCAAGGCCGCGCCGCCCAAGACGCTCGGCAGCAAGTTCAGGCCCCGTCGAAAGAGGCGCTGATCCGAAGGCCGGCGCCGCGCGCAGAGGCGATTCGACGCAGGCGATGGATCCATGTCCTCGCAAGGCAATTGATTGACGCGGAGAACCACGATGGTGCGAACTCGTGTGATTGGTCGATCGGCACTGCTCGGCGTCCTGGCGCCGGCAGGTATCGGTATTTGCGGGTGCGGCGCGCTGCTGCTGCTTCCTGATCTCCTCGAAACGCCGAGCCGGATCGATGGATGCCCCGAGACCACCCCGACGGTCGGCGACACGATTGAGCTGACGTTGGCGGTGATTCGTGACGGCGAGGATCAGCCTGACGACGCGGTGAACTTGAATTGGAAAGTCACGCAGGGCCAGGCCGACATCGCCGACCCGACCGCCAATCCAGCCAGTATCACCTTCACGCCAACCGGGATCGTGGTCATCCTGGC
>JADFJZ010000253.1 GCA_022565195.1 Planctomycetota bacterium
GCGCTGTCCGCCTGGCCTTCGCCGAACGCCCGCTGCAGGAGGTATTCCACTGGATAAACGATCTCGCGCTGGCGGTAGGCCTCGCGGGCGCGCTCCACCAGGAAGTGCTCTGATTCGTCGGGCGTGGCTTCGGCGAGGTCCGCGGTCTTGACGTCAATGCTGAACTTGGCCCGGGCCCAATCGACCAGGCCGGTCTTGCCGATGTCGCTGACCAAGTAGGCCTCGATGCCGCTGAGGTCCACGGTTTCATAGTGCGCTTCGGCCGCCTCGTGCAGCCAGTCTTCGATCTCGCCCGCGTCCATGCGGCGGAGCTGATTCTGGGTCATGCTGGCGCTGAAGGCCCGCTCGGCCCAGCGCAGCAGCCCGCCTACGTCCCAATCACTCGCCGGAGCGTCGATATCAATGTACTCGCCCAGCGAGGTCTGGATCGAGTCTCTGGCTTCGTTCTTGGCGTGGCGCCGAATCGTATCTTTCAGCTGCTCGGGGTCGTCGTCGTCGAGTCGATCCGGATTGATGTTGAGTTCCAGCGTCGAGCGACACCATTCGGAAATGCACCGCGCGGGATAGGTCTCGTCCACATAACGGGCCACCGCTCCACTGATCGAACCATCGATCATCTTCCACAGCAAATCCTGCAGGCCCTCGCCGTTCAGGATCCGCTGCCGCTCGCTGTAAAAGGCCTTCCTTTGGTAGTCCATGGGCTCGTCCCATTCGAGCAAATGTTTGCGGCTGGAGAAGTTGCGTTCCTCGACCTTCTTTTGAGCCCGTTCGACCCCCTTACTGACCCGCTTGTCCTCCAGACTGACGTCCCCGCTGAAGCCGAGCTTCTCCATCATCTTGAGCATCCAGTCGGGCATGAACAGCTTGAGCAGATCGTCCTCGAGTGACAGGAAGAATCGGCTGGAGCCCGGATCGCCCTGCCGCCCGCAACGCCCGCGAAGCTGATTGTCGATGCGGCGGGCTTCATGGCGCTCCGTGCCCACGATGTGCAGGCCGCACGGCGAATTCAATTTGCACACTTTCCGCCCCAGATCCGGAAAACGCGGATCGAGTTTGGGTTTGAAGCAGTGGGCGCAGTCTGTTTTGGGATCGTATTCCTCGCAAAAAATGCAGCACTTCGTGATCCCGACGGGATAGAGCGCATTGGCGGCGGTGTCGTCGGGCACCTTACATTTTTCATACACGACGTTGAGTTCGAGCTTGATGTCCGTTCCTCGACCGGCCATGTTCGTGGCGATGGTGACGTTGCCGCGCCGGCCCTTGTCGCCGTGCTGAGAGTCGTGCATGTGGCCGGCCTTGGCGACGATGTCCGCTTCGCGCGCGTGCTGTTTGGCGTTGAGGACCTCGTGCTCGATGCCGTAGCGTTTGGTGAGCAGCGTGGAGAGTTTCTCGGAGTTCTCCACGCTGGTCGTGCCGACCAGAATCGGTCGACCGTGGGCCAGATCGCCGAGGGCCGTATCGTAGGCGTCGGTCATGGTTTGCACGACTTGAGTATCACCTTCCTCGGCGCGCCGAAACGCTTCCAGCGCCTGGTTGACCTTCTCCATCGCGGCGGGCTCGAGATTGCGAACCGTGCGCAGGGCTTTCAGAATCGTTTCGAGAATGAACGGATCGTTGGGCCGGCCCTTTTTGTGATATTCGTTGATTTCTTCGACGATGGCGTTGTACTTGCTCGCCACCGTGCCGTAGATCTTGTCGTTGTGATCGACGCGGTTGACCGGCCGGTTGGTCGGAATCTCGACCACCTCGAGCCGGTAGATCTTCATGAATTCTTCGCTCTCGGTGACGGCGGTCCCGGTCATGCCCGCCAGATTCTTGTAGAGCTTGAAGAAGTTTTGAATCGTGATCGTCGCCAGCGTCTGCGACTCTTCCTTGACCCGCACGCCTTCCTTGGCTTCGACGGCCTGGTGCAGCCCGTCGGACCATTGCCGCCCGATCATCAGCCGGCCGGTGAATTCATCGACGATGATGACTTCGCCGTTCTGGACGACGTATTCCTTGTCTTTCTCGTAGACCACGCGGGCGCGCAGGGCATTCTCGATGAGGTGCGGCCGATCCATGTTGGCGCCGACGTAGAAGCTGCCGATTTTCGCTTCGTCCTGGGCCGCGGCGACGCCGTCGTGTGTGATCTGCACGGCTTTGCGCTCGCGCTGCACGACGAAATACTGCTTGTGCCCCAGCGCTTCCGCTTCTTCCTCGCTGAGCATGCTGGGATCGAGCCTGAAACGCTTGTAGGCGTCGTCGAACTTGGGATGCTGGGTGTATTGCTCGGGAATTTTATCGCCCCAGATCGCGATGCGCTTGGCGGTCTCGTTGTTGGCCTTGTGCTGCAAGCTGCCCAGGAAGCGGGCAATGTTTTCCGCCCACTTGTAGCGCGTGACGTCGTCGTGTGCCGGTCCGGAGATGATCAGCGGCGTACGGGCTTCGTCGATCAGAATCGAGTCCACTTCGTCGATGATGGCATAATCGAGTCGGCCCTGCACTTGCTCGCTCAGCCGCAGCTTCATGTTGTCGCGGAGGTAGTCGAAACCGAACTCGCTGTTGGTGCCGTAGGTGATGTCGCTGGCATAGGCCGCCTGCCGGACGCCTTCCCTGCCGCCGGAGTCCACGTTGGCCTGAATGTAGCCGACGGTGATGCCCAGCATCTCGAAGATCGGCTGGGCGAACTCGGCGTCGCGCATCACCAGATAGTCGTTCACCGTGACGACGTGGACTTTGTGGCCTTGAAGGACCTTGAGGTAGGAAGGCAAGTGGCAGACGATGGTCTTGCCCTCACCGGTGCGCATCTCGGCGATGTTGGACTGGAACAGCACCAGCCCGCCGACCAATTGACAGCCGAAGTGCCGGTGATCCTGAGCCCGGCGGGAGGCCTCGCGGACCGCCGCAAACGCGTCCGGCAGGACATCATCGACATCCGCGCCCTGGGCCAGACGCTCTTTGAGCTGATCCGTCACCGTCGCCAGCTCATCGTCGCTCAGGCGGCGGTACTCGGGCTCCAGCGCTTCGATTTGGTCTGCAGCCTGACGATAGGCCTTGAGCAGCCGCTCGTTGCGCGAACCAAAAACGGCCTTGAATACTTTGCTCAGGACATCCGTGCCGGCCAACCGTAACCTCGCTTTCCGCTTGAGAGCCTTCGCTCACCAGCGTCAGGTATTATAGAACCCGACTCTGCAATTGACAGCCCCCAGCGAATCGTGTGGTCGGCGCGGCACCGTGGCCCATCGAGTCAAATGCGTCAACGAGTACCGTGTTCCCGTAGCGGTCGGCTTCCCTGCTCCCGGCGCGCCGGGATCGGCCGGCACGGAGGCCGGCCGCTACAGCTTGGTGATCCTCGCGAGCCACGAACATGAAAAATGCCGCGGACTCGGATGAGCCCGCGGCACTGCATTTCAGCATTAAGTTGAGGACGGCATCCTGCTCCGGACTGCTTAGAAATCCGCGGCCTGGGAAGCAGTGAAGCCGTAGATCAAGTAGACCTCGCCGGCGTTGGTCTTTGGTGTGCCCCCCCCTGTAATCGGATCGGCCAGGATGGAGCTGACCAGCAGATCGTCCTTGCCATCGCCGTTGACGTCCCCGGCGTAGGTCAGCCCCTGCGAGCGCGTCGCACGCTTGGAATCAAACCCCCCGCCAAGGTTGTCGCCTCCTTTCAGGCCGGCGAAAATGAATCCCTGAAGGGCCGCGCCCATCTGAGAGAAATTCAGCGTGCCGGACAGCGCCTCGCCGTTGGTGATCACATAAACGACGCCGGCCCCCGTTGGATCTTCGAGGATCGGAACGCCGTTCTCGTCGAGATCGATCTGCCCGTCTCGATTCAGATCGAGTCCCGGGGCGTCCAGAATGTCGTCGCCGTCTGAATCGAACATCGGCGTTGCAAACGGCGCGGCAATGACCAGGTCGTCTTGGCCGTCACCGTCGAAATCGCCGTTGCAGTCTATGTTGAAACCAGCCTGATCGCCGTCGACGGCGCCCTGGATCCGCACCGCCCGGCCGAGATCAACCAGATCCTG